>CBFDCK010000283.1:0-1729 GCA_965603285.1 uncultured bacterium | reverse complement strand
GAGGCGGCGGCTTGGGTGGATTCAGATGCCGGCTCGGTGGTCATGGTTTCCCCGACAGCGGCAGACACTTGGGGTACAAACGCCAGAGTGCGAATGTAATCGCTGAGCGCCCAGCGTTCGTTCTCGGAAAACTGGTCTTCGAAGGGGGGCATATCGGGAAGGATCCCACCTACTATGGCTTTATAGAAATCAGCGCCGGATTCAGCTGCCATATATTCCTGGTCGCTGAAATCTGGAGGAGGAACTGAGAAGGTGTATACATGAGGTCCGTCTCCTTTTCCGCCCTCACCGTGACAATTGGTGCAGGTAGCCTGGAATAAAGCTGCCCCTTCAGCAACTGATTCTGGGGAAGCGCTCAAGCTGTAAATGTAGGCAATTACATCCCAGCGCTGGCGCTCGTTCAGACTCTGGAAGGGGGGCATAAAGCGTTCAATGTTGCCCTGGCTAACGACTTTGTACCATTGGATGGGAGTGGATTCGCGGGCAACCCCGGTTGTGCCGATAGCAGCGACCGGGTTGGGAAGCCCAACCGAGCGGGGTCCGTCCCCAAAACCTTCAGCACCGTGGCAAGGTGCGCATTTGTCGGTATAAATTGCCGCGCCCTTGCTTGGGTCGGGGGGAACGAGCGGGTAGAGCATTTCTGAGGGAGCATCAAGCCCACCTTGAACGGCTGATTCTTGGATTTGATCAGGGGGTGGGGTGACATCTGCTGCCAGTGAAAGGTCGCAGGCGGACAACAGAAGTACGAGTGTGGATAATAACAATAAACGGGAAAAATTCATGACGGTTTTTGTGCGTTCCTTAAAAGTGGAAATACCAGGCTTACGTTCATAATAGTGTCCTTTTTACAAGGCAATTGGGCTGCGTTAATCCAGCCCGGCACCGCATTTGGGGCAGAATTGATCGGATTTCTGTAGAGGAACACCGCATTTGGGACAGAATCCGGCCGATTTTTCCTGCTTTGAACGCCTGCGATTGGCGAGCAGAATTTCCAGTTCATCGTTTGGGTCAACTGGTTTGGGCTCAATTTCGTCTCGCGTTGGTCGGGGTCCCGATGGTGGTGGAGAGGCGCTTTCTTCGCCTGCATCTTGAAGTGCGTCAATCTGGCGCAGGATGCCCGCGCCCTGCTCCAGCAGTTTTACACGCTGCTGAGGGTATTCCTCGGATGGGATCTTGCCCAGGGCATTGTCGAAATCCAGTTCATATAATGCGTTTATCGTGCGATCGCGCTCGGCTAACAAGGTTGAACGATTGTGCTCCATCTGGTCTACAGCAGGGCTGGATGCAGTTACCCGGTTTTCGAAGAGCGGACGGCTGACGAAAACAGCAACCACCACAAGCAATGCCAGCACCAGGAATATCGATCCAATATCCATAACCGTCAATACTCCAACAGCGGATCAATGGCGCTTTTGATCTCGGCAATCGAAAGGAAAGGGCTGAACTTAACGTATGCCAGGACGCCATCACGGTCGATGATATAAGTTTCAGGCACACCTGTCGTGCGGTACGCCTGGGAGATGCGTGTTCCCAGGTCGGGTCCGTTGGGGTAGGTGATCCCGAACTTGGTCAGATATCCCTTGGCTTTCTTTTCGGTGTCCGTCCAATCCACGCCCAGGAAGAGGACGTCGCCGCTTGGCTGGTAGTAGCGCCAGGCAGCTTCCAGGTCGGCAGCTTCACGTTCACAGGGTTTGCACCAGGAGGCCCAAAAGTTAAGCACGACAACTTT
>CBFDCK010000282.1:0-1774 GCA_965603285.1 uncultured bacterium | reverse complement strand
TCAGGGATGTTGGTGGCAGCGTGGAATACTATACTTACGAAGGCGATAACCACAATATTTCGATTAATTTCGGTGATGCAATTTATCGTTCTATCAGTTTTTTCGACAAGTACGTAAAGGAATCCTCTCCCCAATAAAAATCTGTGGTTGAATTCAAGAGAGATGAGAAAATAGGAGTTATTATGAATCAATACCGCACAGTCTCACAAATAATTGAACCAAATCTAGTAATCGAGGGAGCAGGTGTTCGACTGCGTCGATCGATTGCGCCCAGCCGCGCGAACCCTCTCGATCCATTCCTTCTATTCGACCATTTCGCCTTTAACGATCCCATCGAAGGTCCTATAAGCGGCTTTCCAATGCACCCCCACCGGGGGATTGAAACAGTTACTTATATGTTAGAAGGTTCCGTTCACCACCGAGACAGCCTGGGAAATGCCGGATTAATCGGTCCGGGTGACGTGCAGTGGATGACCTCTGGAGGCGGCATCATGCACGAAGAAATGCCGCGCCGTAGTCCGGAAGGAAACGTCTACGGTTTCCAGCTGTGGGTGAACTTACCTGCCGCCCTGAAAATGAGCCAGCCGCGCTATCAGGAAGTCAGTGAAGACAGCATCCCAATCGCTGAAAGAGATGGCGCTAAGGTTCGCGTTGTTGCCGGTGAATTCGATGGGGTTCAGGGTCCGGTGGCTGAGATTGCTGCCAACCCGGTTTACTTTGATGTGCAGCTGAATCCTGCGACACAATTTGTGCAACCAATACCTGAAGGACATACCACGGTTGCATATGTATTTAATGGCAAAGGTACTTTTGGTCTGGATGCAGACAATCTGGGCGAGAACGTTGAAGCTGTACACCTGGTAGTTTTTAACGATGGGGATCAACTCAAGGTACAGGCGCCGCCAGATGCTAGTGTGCGTTTTATGCTCATAGCTGGCGCACCTTTTGAGGAACCAATCGTCCCGTATGGACCGTTTGTTATGAATACAGAAGCAGAAATCAAGCAAGCGTTGGCTGATCTGCGAAATGGAACCTTTGTTAAGTAAAACTAGTGCTCTGTCAAATGTGAATGTTGGGTTATTCACTCTGAGTGAAAGCGAAGAATCGAAGTGAGTTGCGAGAGGATTACCGGCATCCAGATAGCGGATGCTTGGCATACCGGCTCAAACAACGTGAGCGGCTCGAAATACGTGAGTATATTCGACAGCCTCCAAGAGGGCAGGTTTCTAAACCTGCCCCTACATATGGGGGACCAGCAAGAAATTTTATGTTCTTTTGAGACAGCCCAAACTAGAAATGAATCGTTGGCATTCTCGGCTCCAAATAAGTGAGCGGCTCAATATACATGAGCGGCTCGAAATACGTGAGCTTGGCAAAATGCATGCGCACTCTAAAAGCTTACGCACACCATAGGATACCTTAGAGTGCTGGATCAATGCTCCAGATTTATCATGAGAAGGCGCAAGCACGGCTGTCATACCAGGGGCATGATAAGCACTCCAAAAAGCAGTTTAAGAGTGGGGAATGGGTTCTGGGAAGATCGTTCGCAGGGCTTGGCGTGCAGGTAATTCTGGCGGACGACCTGCATGACGATAATCCCGATTAAATCGGGTAATGCTCTAACGGATTAAGTCTTGCGTAGCTAACCAGGCTGACGCGGAGCGTCCGGCGGGTACATTCCAACGCGGAACATTGGAACGAGAAAAGCGGTTTACTCAGACCATAACCGCCATGCTATCAATAGAAGGTTGTACGCAAGACGGGTTGGAACAGC
>CBFDCK010000281.1:0-1933 GCA_965603285.1 uncultured bacterium | reverse complement strand
TTGTTGTGATACCATTCCTGCCGCTGTTGATCTCCCGGGACTGGGACTGGTGGGAAGCCTGGGTATATGCCATCATCGGCATCTTGGGCTTTGCTATCAGCCGGGTACTGGCTGCACGGCGCCATCCGGACCTGCTCGCTGAACGCGCCCGCTTCTTGCAGCATGACGATGCCAAACCCTGGGATAAACTTTTGTCCCCTTTGGTCGGGCTTGGCGGTGGTTTGATACCGCTGGTTGCCGGACTGGATGCGCTATTTGACTGGTCACCCCCGTTCAGCCTGCCGGTGAAAATTCTAGCACTGGTCATCATTCTGGCTGGATATGCCTTGGGATCGTATGCCTTGATTGAAAACCGCTTCTTCTCTGGTATGGTACGCATCCAGACCGATCGCGGCCACCAAGTAGTATCGAGTGGTCCCTACCGCTGGATGCGGCACCCTGGTTACACAGGGGCGCTGCTGACTTATCTGGCTACACCTTTCTTTCTGGATTCAAGATGGGCATTCCTGCCAACAATTTTTATCACGATTGTTTTGGTAATCCGCACCAGTTTGGAAGATAAGGTTTTGCAGGATGAATTAGTAGGCTACTGTGATTATACAAAGCGGGTACATAACCGTTTGCTACCGGGAGTATGGTGATTATCTCAGGTTTGAGCGGATCGCTGACAAAGCGCTGATCATGACTGACGACCTCATATACAACGAGAGAGTTTCTTCGAACAAGACAGAGGGGCTTTTCCTGGCGCTCACGACCCTCTTCTTCTTGCTGCTAACCTGGCGCGTGAACGCTGGTAATGTAGATCTTCTCGCGGCTGTTTTTTTCTGTCTTTTCGGTTTATTCCTTTTCTACTCGGTAAACTACAGAACGCTCATTATCCGTCTCACCCCTGAGTCCCTGAAACTCACATTTGGCATCTTTACATGGATCGTGCCACTGGATAACGTTGAAGATGTCGTCTCGATGAACTACCGATATTGATGAGGATGGGGGGAGCAGGGATACACTTTATGAGTATTCGGAAAAGATACCGCGCTTCGTTCAATTTCCTGGAGCATCCCAGGGTTGTGGTCGCGTTCAAGAGGAAAAGAGGACCTGTGTGCGACATCTCCTTTTCAACGCGCCGGCCAGATGACGTTCTACGGCTCATTCAAGAAGCAGTATCTGCAAACAGCACCGTCCAACACGGGCGTCCAGCCGAATAACGTTCCACCTCGCTTCACGCGAGCGGCTGAGGTAGCCTGTTAGGCGGCAATACTTAAGGAGAAACCGATGAATAAGTGGACAAAGCGAGTTATCTTCTGGGCTCCAAGGGTTCTGTGTATTCTTTTCGTTATATTTTTGAGTATGTTTGCCTTGGATGTATTCAGTGAAGGCTATGGATTTGGAGAAACAATTCTTGCATTGCTAATCCACCTAGTCCCAACGTTCATCGTTATCATCTCGTTAGTCATTGCATGGCGGTGGGAGTGGGTTGGGGCGATCCTGTTCATCGCTGTGGCATTTTTCTTTCTGGTGTCAAGCGGAGGCGAGAGTTGGGTAATTTCCGGGCCACTGTTTCTTATAGGTATTCTTTTTCTGTTCAACTGGATATACAGGGAACAGCTGAAAACGGAATAGCTGCCGCCTGACAAAACATGCACTTGACCATGGGATGCGTCGCGATATTTAGCAAATTCGTTCGATGGTTGCTTCGCTGGCGATGGTGTCGCCAAATCTTGCCCTCGGTAAGTAACGCAAACCGTAATATTGCAATGAGAACCATTTAATAACCATTGTGTTCACTACACGGGGAAAAGGGCCGATAATTCGGTCACAAATCATCCTTGTCAATAAGAATCAAGAGAAATTTCAAGCTTTCAACATAAATAGACAGTAGTGGTTGGAAAATCTATGCTCTTCTTTAATTTATTATTTATATAACGAGTATACT
>CBFDCK010000280.1:0-1972 GCA_965603285.1 uncultured bacterium | reverse complement strand
AGGTTGATGCAGCGCAGCAGAGTGCTTTTACCTGTTCCGCTGGGACCAATAATGACAATTGCGTCGCCCTCGTTCACTGTAAGGGAGATATTCTTGAGTACTACCTTGCCGCCGTATTGCTTGGATAGGTCCTTGATTTGGATAATGGGTTCTGCCACGTTATTTTCTCAGCGATGAATTAATGAGCGGGAATCCTGGTCTTGCGTTCCACTGCGTCCAGGAAACGGTTAGCTATGAACGTCATGAGGAAATATAAAAGGGCGGCAACGCTGAATGCCAGCATAGGTTTGTAAGTCCTTGCCGCAACGAACTGCGATCGCCGCAGTATCTCGGCGACGCCCAGGGCGTAAACCAGTGATGAATCCTTGATCACAGTGGACACTTCGTTAGACCAGGGCGGTATGGCAATCCGTAGCGCTTGGGGAAGGATGATATACAGTACAGCCTTCAAACGGCTCATACCAATCGAGCGGGCCGCGATCATCTGACCACTGCTGACGGATAGGATTGCGCCGCGAAATATCTCCAACTGGTATGCGCTGCTGATGATTCCCAGAGCAAGAGAACCCGCCAGGAAGGGAGAGAGGTTTATCGAGCCGGCGATCACAAAGAACAGTAAGAATAAGAGCACGATTGGCGGCACGCCACGCATAATGGTAGAGTAAATTGAAGTTAGCCGTGATATAAACGGGCTTCCGTAAACGCGTACCAGAGCGAGCAGCAAACCGACGATAAATCCAAGCGGGAGAGCGACGGCAATCACCGCGATGGTGACGTAGGCACCCATCAAGATGAATTTAATGCTCTCCAGGAGCATATCGCTCAACCCGCCTTTTTAAAGAAAATGGCTAAAGGGAGAAAGGCGCCCGCCCATTACACGAATGCCGTTCTCTCCTTCAGCCAGCGTGTCATCGCTTGCTACTGACCGATGTGAGTTATCGACAGCCCCTCAATGAAGCCATCTTCCAACATTGCGGCTATGATCTCGTTGAGAGCCGTGGTCAGTTCGGTTGCGCCTTCAGGGACGATAATGTTCACCGGACCCGTAGACACCTCAGCGTGATAGACAACTTTCAATCCGCCCACTCCCTCAGCCAGAGAGAGCGCCGGGATGTAGTCTGTGATCAGAACGTCGATGCGACCGTTCTTGACGTCTAGGGCAGCCTGGTCCATGCGCTCATAGCGAAAGAGGTTGTCACTAGACATCAAACCCGCATCCACCAGGTTTTCGGTCGCCCAGCCATCCGCCGTGGAGCCGGTTTGAACGCCAACACTGTAATTGGCAGCGGCCTCAGGCTTATTGATCTCGCCGGCAAAATCCTCTGCAACCAGGAAGCCGTCCTCGGCATAGTAGTAGGCGTCGGTGAAGTCGACTGTCTTATCGCGCTCTTCTGTGTAGTTGAAAGCTGCGACGGAAATGTCGATTTTCCCTTCCTGGACACCAGCGATCAGGCTGTCGAAAGGCATGTCGACGATCTCCATTTCGACCCCCATGCGTTTACCGATCTCATTCATGAGATCGATATCGAACCCGACCATCTCACCAGATTCGTCCACGTACTCGAACGGGGGGTAGTCCGCCGAAGTGCCAGCGACGATCTTACCAGCCTGCTTAATGGACTCCAACTGGTTTGCCGGTTCTTTTGGTCCGCAGGCAGCCACTAATAGGACCGCAAACAGGACCACAATAATGAGTTTATGTGTTTTGTTCATTCCTTCCTCCTGAATTTGTAATCGCTGGTATCGTAATGCCGGGGCGATTTTTTGGTTCAATAGTCTAATTATAATACTGAATAAGTGAAATTTATACCAGATGTAAAAATGTGCCTAACCTGTCTGTTCGAGATCGGAATTCATTGGTCGCAGTTGAACCAGCAAAACGCCTAGACCGGCTAATATCAACCCAATCCATTCTTGAGTGGTCAGGTTCTCTCCCAGGAACAACCAGGCGAGAAGCGCGATTTGAATCAGC
>CBFDCK010000279.1:0-2011 GCA_965603285.1 uncultured bacterium | reverse complement strand
TGCCGAAGCATCCATTCTCTGGATGCCCAATCTCCTCGTAACTCAATTCAGCTCTTAAAGTGACAATCCAAATAATCATGGTTGACAGTCTAGTAGAAATCATTTGATACCAATCCTGCCAATTTAAAGGAATATATCCATGCAAGCACTATTGTTTTCAGCTCATGCCGATGAATCAACTGTACTGACCGTGATACTTCAGCAAGCCGGGTTTACTGTGCGCTCAGTGCGAGATCTCAATCTGGCAATCGAAGCCTGGCCAGAAAGACCTTCAGACTTGATATTGATAACTCTTCCGGAGGATAAAGTACGAGCTATAAAACAAATTGAAAAAATGCGCATGCACACGGCAATACCAATATGCGTGATCAGCGATTCGCTCACTGAAGACTTACAAGTCGATTTGCTGGAAGCGGGAGTGGATTTTTTCGTCCAGCGACCCTATGGTGTACGTTACCTGTTAGCCCAGATTAGAGCGATTTATCGACGTTGTGGTGGGGTTCCTTATTTCAGCCTTCCTACCCTGACCCAACTGGATTTGACCCTGGATCCCTCAAAACGCACCGTCGTTGTAGGCGCCAGCCAGCCAAAACGACTTACCCAATTGGAGTTTCGACTGCTGTATACTTTGATGACACATGCCGGGCAAATCATGCCGGCTGGAAGAATCGTCGAGCACGTTTGGGGCTACAGCGGCGAGGGTAACAGGGATTTGGTACGCGGTTTGGTGCAAAGATTGCGATCAAAGATCGAACCCACACCCCACAAACCCCAATACATAATCACCGAGCCAGGTATTGGATATTATTTCAACAGATATGAAGATTGACGTTGATTAATTGCCCATAGAATATAACTGAAACACGTGAATCCCCCTTAGGGGGGTTCTTTTTTTTACGAACACCAGCTTATTTTTAGTATTAAGCAGCCTTGTATAAAAACTAATACGAGGATACTCGAATTGAAACCCATCTTGAACGATTTTTCAATGCCAATAAAACATCCAATATGTAAACTTGGTTATGTTTTAGGGAAGTAAGGAGCCAGCCTGTATGTTTTTTACACATTGTCCTGACTGCCAGGGTAACATAGGAGTCGAAGAGAACCCAGAAATCGGTCAAAGCGTTATGTGCCCGGACTGTGGTGATGTATTCGAAGTGGTATGGCTTTACCCTTTCACTATTGGTGACCCTAGCAATAACCGGAATACGTTCTATGCACAGATGTCATTGAAGTCATCAAAACTGAGGAGTATAAATAACTAATTGAAAATCTCTATCATAAGTATATAACTCTTGAGGAGAAACTTTTATGGACACAGTCATCATAACAAAAGCCAAATGTCCTTCGTGTGGCGAGAGGATCCCCATTGGTGGTCGCCTCATGCTCCACCAGTTAGTCGCATGCAGCAATTGTGAAGAGGATCTCGAAATCGTTAAATTAGATCCAATCATATTAGATCTACCTTATTATGGGGATGATGAAGAATTCTTTTGGGAAGATGATTACTAGAAGGTTACATCTTAATAACTGAATATATATGATCTGATCGCAGCCAGGTAATGACTTGCAACGAAATTAGGATAGAAAATGAATTTCGCCAGATGTCCCCTTTGTAAAGAAGATATTAAAGCTGACCGAAAATTAAAATTAAAGCAACGCTTGATCTGTCCAGTTTGTGATGCTGTGTTGGAAGTGGTTAGATTAAATCCAATAGAGTTGGATTGGTTTTGTGAAGATGAGTTCAACTTTAATGAATTGGACCATAGTGATAGCGAATGGAAAGCTAAATGCCCACTTTGTGGGGAAAAGATTGAAACGGGTTTGAATCTTAGGTTAGGACAACATATAACCTGTCCAGTTTGTCATGAAGAAATTGAAGCAGTTTCACTGTATCCCCTTGAGTTGGATTGGCACTGGAGGCGGTTCGGGATGAATCCGCTTAGATGACGCGTAGCGGACTCGAACCCGAAAAAATTAAATGGATACCTTTAACCCCTGAGCGTGCAGT
>CBFDCK010000278.1:0-2016 GCA_965603285.1 uncultured bacterium | reverse complement strand
AAATATCCCACCATGTAACCGTCTTTCTGCAAGCGTTTGCCCAATGCCAGACAGATTGCCGTTTTTCCTGAATACCGCTCTACGGATGTTATGTATATGGACTTCATTGATTTTCTCCTCTACCGGTTTATTACCCTTTTCAAAAAACGAGGCAGCATAAGAGCCTTGCCAACTTGTTTTCCAGCTTAACCATATTCTATTTACTCAAAACCAGGCGCATGTCAATTGCAATTGCACCCTGATCTTCCGAATAAGCGATCAATGGATTGATATCCAATTCCACAATCTCGGGAAAGTCTTGTACGAGCTGCCCGATTCTCAACAATACCTCTACTATAGCGGCTTTGTCGACAGGAGGTTTACCCCTGACACCATCTAGAAGTGCATGGGCGCGTATTTCATCCAGCATCGCTTCGGCTTCCAATCGCGAAAATGGCGCTATGCGGAAGGTAACATCTTTGAGCGCTTCGACGAATATTCCGCCCAAACCAAAGGTCACAAGTGGTCCAAACTGCGGGTCGCGGTTCATACCTACCAGCACTTCCAGACCACCAGCAGGAACCATTTCCTGCACCAGACATCCCCATATGCGAGCTTCTGGAACATAACGCCGGGTCCGGTATACCATCAATTCAAAAGCATCCAAAACTTCCTCGGAATTGCTCAAACCGACCTTAACCCCACCGACATCAGTCTTGTGCAGGATGTCAGGTGAAGCAATTTTTAGCACCACCGGATACCCAATTTGACTAGCAATTTTTATCGCATCATCAGGAGTCGCTGCAATCTCTGATCGCGGGATGTCCATCCCGTAAGCTTCTAAAATCTCGCGTGCCTCCGCATCCCCGATCGACAGCCTGCCCTGCCCCCGTACTCTCTCGAACACGTCGCGTACAGCCTGCTTATCAACATTAAAAGATTCGAATTCTGGTACAGGGCGAGTGCGGATTTGGCGGTAATCAGCCATCGCACGAAACGCCTTCGCTGCACCTTCCGGGAATGGGTAATTTGGCACCCTTTTCTTCGTCAGAATCCGAACACCTGCCTCGATATATTTCTCGCCCATAAAACAAGCCAGGATTGGCTTAGCGGTATTTTCGGCAAAAGCTGCTACAGCTTCCGCAGTAGATTCAATTTCGGTCATAGCCTGGGGAGTCAGCAGGACAAGCAAACCGTCCACGTTGGGATCGCTGATCACGGTTTCAAGCGCAAAACCGTACCGGTCAGCCCGTGCATCACCCAGAACATCAACAGGATTTGCAGCGCTGGCTGCATCCGGCAGGTACTGCACCAGCGATTTGATCGTCTCATTCTTAAATCTAGCTAGAGTCATACCCGCTCGTTCAAGTGCATCGGTCGCCAGGATACCGGGTCCACCTGCGTTCGTAACAATGGCGATTCGATCACCTTCCAAGGGGGGCTGGTAGCCGATCGCCAGAGAAGCATCAAAAAGCTCTCCCATCGAGCCTACTCGGATCACCCCCGCCTGTTGAAATGCGGCATGGTAGGCTTGCTCTGAACCGGCTAACGAACCAGTGTGCGATGAGACAGCACGCGAACCAGACTGAGTCACACCTGATTTGATTGCCACTACTGGTTTCTGGCGGGTCACCTGACGAGCAACGCGGATAAATTCTTGCCCATTCGGCATCCCTTCACTGTACATCATAATAACGTTCGTGTGGGGATCATCCTTCCAAGCCTCCAGCAGGTCGATCTCACTTACATCGGCTTTATTCCCTAAACTGACGAATTTTGACAATCCCAGACGACCGCTAAGTGCAATATCTAGTACAGCAGTCCCTAACGCGCCAGACTGAGACATAAACGCCAGTGGACCGCTTGGTGGTGTTCCCGCTGAAAATGAAGCGTTGAGAGGCGTATACGTATCGATCACACCCAGACAATTGGGTCCGATCAACCTGATGTTGTATTGTTTGGCAATCTCAGTCAACTCGAGCTCACGGTCCAACCCCTCACTGCCAGCTTCACGAAAACCGGCGCTGATCACAATCG
>CBFDCK010000277.1:0-2056 GCA_965603285.1 uncultured bacterium | reverse complement strand
TGATCATGCTACCCCAGGCGATGGCATACGCTCTGATTGCCGGATTGCCGCCCCAAATGGGATTATACGCCGCTATTGTAGGATCGATCGTCGGCGCGTTGTGGGGCTCTTCTAACCAGCTCCAAACAGGACCGTCCAATGCGATCTCGCTGTTGGTTTTGTCGATCCTGCTGCCGTTGGTATCACCCGAAACACCAGCCTACTGGGTGGCGGCAGGGATCTTGGCTTTGTTGGTTGGGATAATCCAGTCAACGATGGGTCTGGCACGCCTGGGGAGGTTGGTTAACTTTGTGTCAGATTCGGTCATTGTCGGCTTCACTGCAGGAGCGGGAGTGCTGATTTTCTTCAACCAGATACGTAATCTAATGCGGGTAAGCATACCGTCGTCGCCAGCTTTTGTGGAGACGGTGCATAATCTTGCTCTTAAAATTGATGAAGCTCATTGGATCAGCATAGCGCTGGGTGTAGGAGTCGTCGCGATAATTTTGGTACTGCGTAAGGTGAATCCCAAGCTGCCAAGCTCTTTGATTGCGATAGTCTCGGCTGCTCTAATAGTTGGTTTGTTTGATCTGGAACTAATGGGTGTCATTGTGATCGGTCAACTGCCAAAGGGGTTTCCACCATTTGCCAATCTACCTGTTATGAACCTAGAATATGTGTCCCAATTATTAACGGGAGCGTTGGCAATCGCAGCCATTGGTATTGTAGAAGCTGTATCGATTGCGCGCAGTATAGCTGGTCAAACAGGTCAGAGATTGGATAGCAATCAGGAATTCATCGGACAGGGGCTTGCGAACATCGCCAGTGGGATATTCTCGGGTTACAACACCTCAGGATCGTTTGTGCGTTCGGCTGTAAATCATCAGTCAGGTGGGAAGTCGCCCATATCGAACGTTTTCGCCGGTCTGTTCATTTTAGCTGCGCTGTTAATTTTTGGTTCGCTGGCAGCATATGTGCCTTTAGCAGCACTTGCAGGCGTCGTTCTAGTGGCAGCAGTTGGACTGGTCGACCGGGAGGAAATCGTGCGCATTTGGAAGGGCGCACCCGGGGATCGCGCAATTATGGTGTTCACGCTTGTGGCTACACTTACGCTGCCGTTGGAATATGCGGTCTTAATGGGTATTGTCCTTTCCTTGGGCTACTATCTGGTTAAAACCAGCATGCCAACGGTGCGTGTCTTACTTCCGGATGATGAATTTAGATTCCTGATAACACAGCCGGAAAAGCCGGAATGCCCCCAATTGACGGTCATTGAAATCATGGGCGATCTATACTTTGGCGCCGTCAATCATGTTGAGGATTTCATTCTGAGACATCTTGATGCTAATCCCCGCCAAAGATTTTTGCTCCTGCGTATGCAAAATGTAGATCAGTTCGATATCAGCGGTGTGCATGCCCTGGAGAGAATCAGGCGCGCTTATCGTAAGCACAATGGCGATATTTTCATCAGTCGCATCCGGGATCCGGTTATGGAGATCATGCGTGCGTCAGGTTTCTATGAGTCATTAGGTGCAGATCATTTTCTGACACGTGAAGAGAATGCAATTGGATATTTGTTCCACAGGGTATTGGATCCGGCGATTTGTATCTACGAGTGTCCGTTGCGAGCGTTCCAAGAATGCCAGAATCTACCCAAGCGACTGGACCTGATTGGTGAACACCTGCACCTGGACATATCGACTCAAAAAGTAAGTTTCATAAAGCCACGCGAATTATGGGATGCGCTTCAGGATGACAACCCTCCGGCGATCATAGATGTGCGTGAACCACGAGAATTTCAACAGGGTCATGTTCAAGAAGCTAGTTTGATCTCCATACCACAGATTCTTGCAGATCCATTACTAGTGCCGCGTTCAGTACCGGTTGTCCTGACTTGCCGTACTGGACGCAGAAGCAGCAGAGTTGCTGGTAAACTTATTGGGATGGGATACGACAATTTGAAAGTTTTGGAAGGAGGTCTGCTGGCCTGGGAAGCAGACAATCTGTTGGAAGCGGTTGAGTGAAAGGATGGGTTTACTTTGAACGATAAAATTCCTCTCGATTTGGCTTTTGATCT
>CBFDCK010000276.1:0-2113 GCA_965603285.1 uncultured bacterium | reverse complement strand
CCACCAGCGCGAAATAGATTCACATACTCCCAGGCTGCCAATCCAAGAATTAAAACTACCAGACCAGCAAAGACTGCTCCACCATAAACTATCGCGAATATGCCAATGGGCAGGAGGACGACTGCGACCAGGACACGTTTAGCGAGCATGCAGAGCGGCTCAGTCCTTCACACCAGCAAGACGACCATAGCGCCGCTCGCGATGGCTGTACTCTTCTAAAGCAAGGCGCAACTGTTCCTTGTCAAAGTCCGGCCAATAAACGGGAGGAAAATACCATTCCGAATATGCTCCCTGCCAAATCAAGAAGTTGCTGCCGCGCAGCTCACCAGCGGTGCGAATAATCAGGTCCGGGTCAGGTACACCGGAAGTGAACAAGTAACGCTTTACCAGGTCGGTTGTTACTTCATCAGCTTTTACGCCGTCCTCAATCATGCGCTGGATGGTGCACACGATTTCATCCCTGCCTCCGTAGTTGAATGCGATATTCAGGATCAGGCGGTCGTTGTCGCAAGTATATTCCAGCGCTTGAAGTACCTTATTGCGGAAAGCCGGTTTCAAACCATCCAACCGACCTATATGGCGCAGTTGTACGCCCTGGTCGTGCAATTCTTGGAGCTCGCGGTCAATAACACTCTCAAACAGCCTCATCAACCCCTGAACCTCAGTAGATGGACGACCCCAATTTTCGGTTGAGAATGCGTAGATGGTTAAATAACGGATGCTAAACTCAATGCATGCCTGGATGATGCAGCGCAAGTTCTCTGTGCCGGCGCGATGACCAGCCATGCGCGGCAGCCCACGCGCTATTGCCCAACGCCCGTTACCGTCCATGACAATGGCGATATGGGTTGGAATCACCTCAAGCGAGTCTGACTTCTCCTTTGGTTTCATGAGAGTCCCCGTAAGAGACATTTAAACCTCCAGAATCTCCTTCTCTTTCCGCTCACCAATGGTGTTTATCTTGTCAATCTTATCATCTGTAATTTTCTGCAACTCGTCTTCGCCCCTTTTGAGATCGTCTTCCGAGATCATCTTCTCGTTCTCGAACTCGCGCAGGTCTTTGATACTGTCCCGGCGAACGTTACGCACTGCGATACGCGCATCTTCAATCCGGTTGTTGACCAATTTGACCAGGTCTCTACGGCGTTCCTCGGTCAGGGGGGGTAAATTAAGGCGGATGGATCTGCCATCATTGTTGGGGGTCAGACCCAGGTCTGATGTCAATATACCGCGCTCAATTGCTTTGAGAGAGGAAACGTCGAACGGACGAATGAGCAGAGAACGCGGCTCCGGAACGCTGATGCTGGCAAGCTGAATTAGCGGCGTGGGAACACCGTAGTATTCTACATTCAGCCGTTCAACCAGACCTGGATGGGCACGTCCGGTCCGGATTCCCGCCAGGTCTTCCTCGAGGGCTTGAATGGCGCCGTCCATGCGGGCATTGGCTTCTTTATAAACATCTTTCAGCATAAGCGCCTCCAATCAGAAGCAGGTTTGGCTACTGTTTCCCATAGGATACCCGAAAATAGTTGCGACGAAAAGGGTAAAAAATAGTTTCAAAAGTGGTTTCAAAAGAAAAGGAAAGTTCAATCAGCGATCAGTGTGCCTACATGCTCGCCATACAAAGCGAGCTGCATTGCGTCAGGGTGCCACAAGTTGAGCACCAAGATTGGTAAATGGTTATCCATGCACAACGAAAGCGCCGTGCTGTCCATAACTTCCACCCGTCTATTTATGGCTTCCATATAGGTCAAGTGATCAAATAGGATTGCCTCGGGATTGGTCAAAGGATCTTTATCATAAACACCATCGACCTTTGTGGCCTTAATAATTAGATCTGCACCAATTTCCACCGCTCTCAAGGCGGCAGCAGTGTCAGTAGAGAAGAATGGGTTTCCAGTTCCCCCTCCCAGGATCACAATACGTTCTTTTTCCATGTGACGAATGGCACGTCGCCGAATGTATGGTTCAGCTACAGTGTGCATTTCCACGGCTGACTGCACCCGGGTCTGTAATCCCATTCGCTCCATGGCATCCATCAAAGCCAGGGCGTTCATCATTGTAGCCAACATGCCCATGTAATCTGCCGTTGCGCGGTCCATACCGCGCTCAA
>CBFDCK010000275.1:0-2152 GCA_965603285.1 uncultured bacterium | reverse complement strand
GGTACAATTCGCTCTATTACAGGAGGGCCCATGGCGCAGTTGGGAGCGCGTCTCAATGGCATTGAGAAGGTCGTGGGTTCGAATCCCACTGGGTCCACTGAAAGCAAATTCGGGCGGTCAGCGTTTAGCTAACAGCACAGGAAACGGGTGCCGATCGCCTTTAACTTCTAAGGTCATAGCAGGAGTAGTAAACCATCTGCCAGCGAGCCGGGGTGAATAAGGTGTAAGCCCGGCAAGGTGTCCGCAGAGCACTGTACTGAAAAAATGCACTACAAAATGTACAGGGTTGAACTCGCCTGCTGCCCTAGTTCAGGGCAGGCTCTACCGGTGAAAGGATGCCTGAGTGGACCACAGCCGGTGGCGGATTTCGTCCGTTATCTCGAACCTGAGCGGACTGGATAGATGAATAAGCGACTGTTATACTCTCATCTTCCAGACAAGCAGGGTGGTACCGCGGAGAATTCCTTCGTCCCTGATTGGGCGGAGGATTTTTTTGACACTATACCTTAATAATAGAGGAGAGCGAAATGTCTACACCTAGGTCAGATTGGATATGGTTCAACGGGGATTATGTCCCCTGGGATGAAGCCAACGTACACGTAACAACCCACGCTTTGCACTACGGTTCCAGCGTGTTTGAAGGTATCCGCGCTTATTCGACGCCTGATGGACCGGCGATTCTGGGGCTGGAAGAACATATTCGCAGGTTGTTTGATTCATGCCGCATTATTCGCGTCGAAGTGCCATACAGTCCTGAAGAGATAAAATCGGCATGTATTAAAACGATACAAAAAAACGGGCTGAACAGCTGTTACATCCGCCCGCTGGTCTTTCGCGGATCAGCAAGGTTGGGCGTAGATGGCAGAGCCTGTCCAACCGATGTCGTAATCATTACTTTCGAGTGGGGTCGCTATCTCGGTGAAGATGCCATAGAGCTGGGGGTGGATGTCATGGTGAGCACCTGGCGCCGCATGGCGCTTGACACTTTTGCAGCCATGGCAAAGGCTGGTGGGAATTACTTGAATTCCCAATTCATCGTGATGGAGGCCAAAGATCATGGCTTCATAGAAGGGATATCTCTCACTGCTGAGGGTTATGTAAGTGAAGGGAGCGGCGAAAATATCTTTGTGGTATATCGAGGGGCGATATATACACCTCCTGTTGGCGCCTCCATACTGCTGGGGATCACTCGAGATTATGTGATGACCCTGGCGCATGAGTTAGGTTATGAAGTGCGTGAAGAGATGATCCCGCGTGAGATGTTGTATATCGCCGATGAAATTTTCTTTACGGGAACAGCGGCTGAGATCACACCTGTTAAATCTGTGGATAACATCCCGGTCGGAAGCGGTGTGCGCGGACCAATAACCGAGCAGCTTCAGGGTGAGTTCTTCGGGATTGTCTCAGGGAGAGTTCCAGACCGGCACGACTGGTTGACCTTTGTGAACAAAGCGGAGTTATAAATCATGAACCAGCAACCCACTTATGATCCGGCAGAAATTGAACCCAAATGGCAGGCTCGTTGGGAGGCTGATGGTCTGTATCATTCTGATATCAGCCATTCACGTCCAAAGTATTACGCCATGACCATGCTGCCCTACCCATCTGGCGAAATGCATATAGGACACTGGTATGCGATGACTCCCTCTGACGCCCGGGCGCGTTTCCTGCGTATGCGGGGATACAACGTACTTTTCCCAATGGGTTTTGATGCCTTTGGTTTGCCAGCAGAGAACGCGGCAATAAATCATCAAATCCACCCGAAGGAATGGACATACAGCAACGTTGAGCGTATGCGAAAGCAGATGAAAAGGATGGGCGCCATGTTCGACTGGCGCCGCGAGATGATCTCTGCCGATCCCAAATACTATAAGTGGAACCAGTGGTTTTTCAACCAGCTTTATAAACACGACCTGGCGTACCGCAAGGAATCTCCTGTGGACTGGTGCCCGCACTGCAATACGACCTTAGCGCGTGAACAGGTGTGGGGAGAGGACCGCCACTGCGAGCGCTGCGGTACTGCAGTAATTAAGAAAAATCTGGTCCAATGGTTTTTCCGCACTACTAATTATGCCGAAGAACTACTGGATTTCTCTTCTGTGGATTGGCCTGAACGCGTGAAGACTTTGCAGACCAATTGGATCGGTAAATC
>CBFDCK010000274.1:0-2326 GCA_965603285.1 uncultured bacterium | reverse complement strand
TTCCTCTTCATCATCCTTGCGCAGTTCCTGCCCTTCTACCACGGCTTCAGCAATTTTGTTGACCATCAGCTTGATAGCGCGAATAGCATCGTCGTTCGATGGTATTACATAATCCACCTTGCGCGGATCACAATTTGTGTCAACCATCGCAACGATCGGAATGTTGAGAAGATTCGCTTCGTGGATGGCAGTATCCTCCCGGCGCACATCAACCACAAAGAGCAGGTCGGGCAGTTGAGTCATATACCGGATGCCGCCTAAAAGATATTCGAGCCGTTCAATCCGGCGCGAAAGATTCAGAGCTTCCTTTTTGGTTATACGTTCGAAGTCCCCGCGATCTCGCATGCGCTCCAGTTCATCTAACTCGCTGACTCGCTGGCGAATCGTGCTCCAATTGGTGAGCATGCCGCCCAACCAACGAGTTGTGACATAAGGCATGCCAACCCGGATCGCCTCATCCTGGATCGTTTCCTGTGCTTGCCGTTTAGTGCCAACAAAAAGCACAGTGCCGCCTTCAGCCACAGTGTCACGTACCAGGTTGTATGCTACCTCAAGGGCTTTGACCGTCTGCTGCAGGTCAATGATATGGATGCTGTTGCGTTCGGTGAAAATGTAGGACTTCATTGCCGGGTTCCACTTTTGGGTGCGATGCCCAAAGTGTACACCGCTTTCAAGAAGTGCTTTCATACTAACAATGGCCATTCTAAACTCCTTTGCGTTATTCCTCCGTCCCCGTCTTTCCTGATCGGAACCCCGGCCAAGGCACGCCCGCTCAGGTCGGGAGACGTGTGTGATAGTTGGCTCCCATAAGGGAGCTGCCCTCTGTGGGCAAAAATCCTCCCGCCCATCGGCGGGAGCTTGCGAAGTATATCATACAGAAGCCAGATTCGTCTAGAGATGCCTCCAGATATTGCCTCCAGATATGCATCCAACTCATAAAAACACTTATAAAAAATTCCTTGACACTACAATGCATTCCCTTTATAATCTCGGTTTATATAGTCTACATAGACTATTCAGAATGTACTATATATAAGGATAATCACATGCAAAGAAAACTGCTCCTCCTTGGTCTGCTGCGCCAGCACGAAATGTACGGCTACCAGATCAACGACCTGATCGACGCCCACCTGGGAGCCAACATCAACCTCACCAAGCCCACTGCCTACCGCTTGTTGCACAACATGGCTGAACAGGGTTGGATTTCATACCGCGAAGAGAAGGTGGGCAAACGACCTACCCGCCGGATTTATTCCCTCACTGAAAAAGGAGATGCCGAGTTCCAGGAAATGCTCAGATGTTGTCTTGGTCAATACCAACCGTCCGAGCATACCAGCACACTCTGCCTGGCTTTCTTCGACGCACTCCCGCCGGAGGAGGTTCTCCCGCTCCTGGAAAAACGGCGCCTCATGATCGAAGAGCTTATTGTCGCTAATAAATCAGACCAAAGCCACCACGGAGCCTTCCAATTAACCATCGACCACCAGATTCGCCACCTCGTGACTGATCTTGAGTGGCTCTCAGAAGTGATTACCCGCCTCGAGTCCTCGGATTGGGGGCTTGAGGTCGATATCAAAAACCATCCCTCATCCCAATAAACAAAAAAGGAGAATACCATTATGAGCGAAGCATCCAAAAACAACCTGGTCATCGAAGCCAGGGGGCTGGTCAAGCGCTTTGGTCAAGAAATCCTCGCCGTTGACGGCGTTGACCTGGCCATCGAAGCCAACACCATCTACGCCCTGCTGGGACCGAACGGCGCCGGCAAGACTACCACCATCAATATGCTAACCACATTATTAGAGCCGACTGAGGGCAGCGCCAAAGTCGCCGGGTTCGATGTCGTGATGCAAGCCAACGATGTTCGCAAGACTATTGGTGTCACATTCCAGGAAACTACCCTGGATATGGAACTAACCGGCAGACAAGCGCTGAATTATCACGCCCGCCTGTATGGTATGAGCAAAGATCAGCGTCAAGCAAAGATCACCGAATTGCTGGTCCTGGTGGAGTTGGAAGACGCCGCCGACCGGGCCATCAGCACCTACTCTGGCGGAATGAAACGACGTCTTGAACTCATCCGGGGACTTATGACAGATCCAAATGTGCTCTTCCTAGACGAGCCGACGCTGGGTCTCGACCCCCAGAGCCGGGCACGTATTGGTGATTACATTGTTGAGTTGAAAGTAAATCGCGGTATGAGCGTTTTACTGACCACCCACTACATGGATGAAGCCGAACAGCTATCAGACAAGGTCGCCATCATTGACCATGGAAAGATTCTGATAGAGGGCAGACCAAGCGAACTGGTTGACCAGATGGGCGC
>CBFDCK010000273.1:0-2357 GCA_965603285.1 uncultured bacterium | reverse complement strand
AATACCACCCACTGTGGATCAACATCCACGTCAACCACCCCAACGAGATCACTGCTGAACTGGCCGAAGCATGTGATCGCATGACTCGAGCCGGCATCCCGCTGGGCAACCAGACAGTTCTGCTCGCTGGGGTGAACGATAACGTCCACATCCAGCGTGAGCTGGTACAGAAACTGGTACACATCCGCGTGCGACCGTACTACCTCTACCAGTGCGATCTTGTTGAAGGCGCCGGTCACTTCCGTACGCCTGTCGCTAAGGGTATCGAGATCATGGAAGGGCTGCGCGGTCACACCTCAGGATTCGCCGTGCACCAGTACATCATCGATGCGCCAGGTGGTGGGGGCAAAATCCCGGTTTCACCCAATTACATGCTCAGCATGTCCGATCACAAAATTGTGCTTCGCAACTATGAAGGCTTCATCACCACATACGAAGAACCAACCGGGTACCTGCCCGAAAGTGCCGCCAAGTTTAAGGGGCAGAAGCGACTCGAGCCAGGTCAGAGCGGAATCTCCAGCCTGCTCGAAGGCGACCAGATGTTCATCAAACCAGAAGGTTTTGAAGAAATACACGCAAGGGGAGGACTCCAACACCGCTTGAAGGATGAACGCAAGTGGATGCCCCTGGGAATCGGACCCGGAGAAACTGAAGAGGTAGATGACGAAAACGATTAATTATGCCCTTGACAAAGTCCGCATTTTTGGTACAATTATTATCAATATTGTCGTAAATTTGTAATAACTTGGAGCATACTGTATATGAACACTTGCACGTGTATGAAGCGGGGATTGTAATCACCGCTTCGTCACGATAACAGAATAGAAGTAGCAGATAACTACTTTCACGACCAACAAATTGACGAAGGGTGGTTGCAGCCCCGCTTACGAAATATTTTCGTAAAGCGTAGCGGGATTTGGCATAGCTGCGCAGCACCCTTTTTTCGTACCTGTTGGTCGTTTTGCTGTAAACATTTCGGAGAATTTAGATGGAAATAATGACATTACCTGAATTAGAAATTTCCACACACCGTTACGATGGTCTGGAAACTGCAGTTGGGAATACCCCACTGCTGCCACTGCGTCGCGTTAGCGAGCACCTTTCCCCATACGTTAAGGTTTTCGCCAAAGCCGAATGGTTCAACCCCGGCGGCTCGGTCAAGGATAGACCCGCTATAAACATCCTGAGAATTACATTAGCGCAGGGTTCATTAACCCATGGGATGCGGCTGCTTGATTCCACATCCGGAAACATGGGCATTTCATATGCCACGTTTGGACCCGCTTTAGGCGTACCAGTTACCCTGGCTATGCCCGCCAATGCAAGTCCTGAACGCATCACCATGCTGCGCGCTTTGGGCGCCGAGCTCATCCTGACAGACCCGTTGGAAGGCTCTGATGGTGCGATCCACACCGCCCGCCAGATGGCAGACGAACACCCTGACCGCTATTACTACGCCAACCAGTACGACAATCCCGCCAATTGGCAATCCCATCTCAACACCACGGGACCGGAGATCATCCAGCAGACCGGAGGAGAAGTCACTCACTTCGTTGCCGGGTTAGGTACATCCGGGACACTGACCGGCGCCGGTCGCTATTTGCGCCAGTTCAATCCAAGCATACAGATCATCGCCGGGCAGCCAGCTTCACCTTTCCATGGTCTGGAAGGTCTCAAACATTACCCCTCAACCATCAAGCCGGCATTTTTTGATCCCGAACTGCCTGACCGCACAATAGAAATCCCAACCGAAGAGGCATACTCCATGGTTCGCCGCCTGGGGCGGGAGGAAGGGCTGTTTGTGGGAATCTCGTCGGGCGCCGCAACTGTGGCTGCCCTACAGGTCGCGGAGCAACTGGACAGGGGTGTTGTGGTAACTGTCTTCCCGGACGCCGGTTATAAATATCTCAGTGAGGTGGAACTTTGGGAAAATTGATGCTACAAATCACATCACAATTGCTAAAACAAGTCCACGCCCGTGGAGAATCGGCTTACCCGGATGAAGGCGCCGGGTTGCTGCTCGGAAGAACCGATGGCGACACTCGGCGAGTGATTGCCATTCTGGAGATGACCAACGCCCGCAAGAAATCCGCCCGAAGAAGCCGCTATTTGATCACACCACAGGATATGCTGGGCGCCGAACGCGAAGCATCCAGGCGCGGTCTAGACGTGCTGGGCGTATTCCACTCCCACCCCGACCATCCCAGCCGACCATCCGAGTTCGACCGGGAATGGGCTTTACCCTGGTTCTCCTACCTCATCACGAGCGTTCAAGATGGATCAGCCGTGCAGAGTCTTTCCTGGCGTTTGCAGGACGACCGTTCAGAGTTTATCGAAGAAGAAATAATTGAGCTGCG
>CBFDCK010000272.1:0-2360 GCA_965603285.1 uncultured bacterium | reverse complement strand
AGCATATCGGCTTGCTTACGGTGGGAGAGAACATTATGCCCATCGGTCACTGGACGGTAATATCCAAGGATCCATTCCTCCTGCTGCTAGCGATGGAAATGGGCAATCACAGTTACACCTTGCTTCAGTAGTACCGAGAAGCCGCCTTCCATTTCATGCCCTGGAACGAAAGATACAAGGTCGCACGGGCTGGTTTTATCAGCGGGCGTGACTTTAATAAGGCGAAGGAATTGGGCTTTGAACTCCTTCCAGCTAAAAAACTGCAGAACACCAAACTGGTAGCAGGTGCTGAGGGTATTTTTGAGATGGTAGTGTATAAGGATTTGGACGGTCTATCACGAGAATTTGCGATCTACGTGTTTGATATCATCGCCACACATGGCAAGTTTCGCCCTGTAGACAGGCAGCCAATCATGTACCTCAGCCTGAAAGACTTCGCCACTTTGAGCGAAACGTGGAAATATCAGAAATGATAGCAGTTATTTTAATATAATCTACTTGACACTGAAATGAAGAACGCTGTTGGAATTTCAAGGCTGATAAAGCAATAAACCTCTCCAGATTACACAAATAAAGGTTGCAGCAGACACGCTAGACCATTTATAACCGTACCAAACGGATAAAGATTTCAGGTCTCTTGCAGGGTTAAAAACTGTGTGAGGCTTTTTATATCTTGCTTCTTAAGGTTATTGCTCAATTTACCAGTATAATTCCCGGAATCGTTTATTCGAATTAGCAGCAGTTCACCGACCTATGATTGCGCGCCTTCAAACCACCTACCACAGCTACCATCCCCAGTTCTGGTTGATGTTCCTCGGGATGCTGATCAGCACCATCGGTGCAAGCATGATCTGGCCCTTCCTGATGATCTACGTCAGCGAGAATCTGGAAGCGCCTATGACGGTGGCTGCCGGATTGATGACTTTGAATGCCGCTGCAGGGCTGGTGGCATCCTTCCTGGCTGGACCATTCATCGACCGGTTGGGGCGCAAGTGGATCATGGTTGGCAGCTTGATGCTGAACGCCCTGGCATATGTCCTGCTTAGCGGAGCTTCAGACCTGATCTCATTTGCCCTTTTAATGATCTTGAGCGGAGCAGTAAACCCAATCTACCGGATCGGTGGAGATGCGATGGTCGCCGACCTGGTGCCGCCCGAGAAACGGGCGGATAGCTATGCCTTGCTGCGCTTGAGCAATAATCTGGGTGTAGCAGTTGGTCCCGCAGTGGGTGGTTTCCTGGCCTCCAGTTCTTATACGACAGCATTTTATTTTGCTGCAATTGGGATGATCCTTTACAGCCTGCTGATGGCGTTCTTTGGTATAGAGACCCTGCCTATAGCCGAAGCAATGAAGGCTAAAGCGGCTGCCGTGAGTGAAAAGATGGGCGGTTATTTACCCATCCTGCGTGATCGCCGGTTTATCATCTTTGTGTTTTCATACACGCTGGTAATCATCTGCGCATCACTTGTCTGGGTGATTCTGCCTGTTTATGCAAAAACCAACTTCCAGGTCCAGGAAAAGCTCTACGGCTTGATCGCAACCACGAACGCCGTAATGGTTGTCATGCTGCAGTTGTCTGTAACCAAAATCACCAAGCGCTTTGCGACCTTACCGGTGCTTGCAGTTGGAGGAGCTTTTTATACCGTCGCTCTGGGCAGCATTGCCTTTGGTCAGGGATTCTGGGGATTCTGGACCAGCATGGTGATCATGACGATCGGGGAGTTGATTCTGGTACCGACAGCGAACACCTACGCGGCCAACCTGGCTCCGCCAGATAAACGCGGACGTTATATGAGCATTTTTGGACTTTCCTGGCGAGTTGCCATTGGTTTAGGTCCCTTCCTGGGAGGCATGCTTAATGACAACATCGGTCCTTCAAGTATCTGGATTGGTGGGGCTGCAATAGGCGCCCTCAGCGTAGTTCTATTTCTTCTGCAGGAAAGAACTGCGAGAAAGAATCGAACCGATGGGCCAGACCCTCAATTCACAATCGCTTCGAGTTCAAAATAATCCCTAGTGTTCCGTCAAACACGATTATTAAGAAAGTGTTGATCATTGACGTTATATTTTTAACTTTGTCAAGGAAACAGATAGACACCATCAATTTAGCTTTCATCCATGAGCAAAATCCTCGTCTCTACCTGGGAAGTAGATAGGGGCTAATCGTGCTTTCACGATTAGCTCCTGTCAATGAATTTGAAATTAGCTCTTTCAAATTTATATATGCTTTAGTGATTAAATATAAACTTGAGATCCGATTAGCCAATTTCACAGACCGCATTTATGAACCAATACTTCATGTAAGGCAAAGGTCAGTACGGAAAATACCAACACCAGTAAGCCAATCACTTCCAATCCCA
>CBFDCK010000271.1:0-2365 GCA_965603285.1 uncultured bacterium | reverse complement strand
TTCAATTTAGATCGACATACCAACCAATTTCTTACCTATTAAAAAGAATTCGCAAGATCCACGACGATCAATCATTTACCTGATTGAGTATACCAATCGATAAGGGTCTAATTCGCCACCCCAAATTATGGGCAGAAATGTATTGCTTTTGTCACAAGTCTACTGTATAGTCGGTAAGAGAAGGCGTTAAACATCGCCAAACAGGACACATATCATTCGCTCTCTTGAACCAACTAAGACTTTACCAGATCAATGGAGGCGCCCTTGGATGAATAAAATATTTCTACTCATTGGATTGATATCTCTCAACCTGGTGTTAACTGACTGTGCGCCCCAGGTTTCCAACTCAGACACGACCCCGTCACCGGCACCCGGCAAAACAATCATAGCGCTGCCTGCTCCTGAGTTAGACGGCAGCACATCTGTAGAGCGGGCTTTGCTTGAGAGAAGATCGGTAAGGGAATACCGGGACGAGCCGTTATCGCTCCCGGAAATCGGCCAACTGCTGTGGGCTGCCCAGGGGATCACGTCACCTTCCGGTAAAAGGACGGCACCTTCGGCGGGAGCACTTTACCCCCTGGAGTTATATCTGATCGCCGGGGATGTGGAGGGTCTCCAGGTGGGCGTTTATAAATACATCCCCCACGATCATGCGCTCAAAGAAATCACCCCCGGGGATAAAAGGAGCGAGCTGACCAACGCGGCACTCAAACAAGAGTCCATCCAAAAAGCGCCAGCAGTGATCGTGCTGTCGGCCGTTTACGAGCGCACAAGAGTGAAGTATGGCGACCGGGGCGACAGGTACGTTCACATGGAAATCGGCTTCGCAGCCCAAAATATCTACCTGCAGGCTGAGGCGCTGGAACTGAGGACTATTTTCATCGGCGCCTTCTACGACGACGGTGTTAAAATGATTCTGGGCATGCAGGACGATGAAGAACCGTTGGGCATTATGCCTCTCGGGGTGCACTAAAGTGTATGTATAATAAGCGCCACAAATCCATGACCGGAGATTCCAATGCCCGTTGACAGCTTCAAATATCTGCCCCGCATTATTGCCGCATTCTATGAGACGAGCGACTGCCAGCCTGAACTGCCTATCCCATGGACGCCTTTAAGGCGCCCACTTAACGAATCCAAGTTCGGACTGGTCACCTCGGGTGGACTTTTTCACAAGGGAGTCGAACCGCCCTTCGACCTGAAGCGCGAAAGACAAGAACCGACCTGGGGTGATCCCACCTTCCGCACGATTCCTGCCAATATTTCTCAAGGTGAAATAGGGGTCAGCCACCTGCACGTCAACCCAGAAATGGCGGAGAGCGACTTCAACGTCCTGCTGCCGATCCAACGCTTCCAGGAACTCGCCGCAGAAGGGCGGATTGGCAGCTTGGCGGAAAACGCCTATTCCTTCATGGGTTACCAGGGCTACCCGCCGGATACGACCGCCTGGCGAGAAACTTACGCACCTCAAGTTGCAGAAAAGTTCAAAGCTGAGGGGGTGGATTGTGTGCTGCTCACCCCCAGTTGACCGGATTGCTGCATCAACGTGCCCGTGCTGGCACGCACCCTGGAAGCCGCGGGACTCTCGACGATCCTGGTAACAATGATGCCGTTTTGGGCGGAACGTGTTGGGGTCCCGCGCACCCTGGCAGTTGAGTTCCCCTTCGCCCAGACTCTGGGACAGCCGCACAACCGGAGCCAACAGATGTCCGTAATCCAGAGCGCTTTGCAGGTCCTGGAGGAGACCGATCAACCAGGAATCATTTGTCATTCCCCCGAAGAATGGCCCCAACCCAAAGACCAAGCCATAAAAGCCTGGCAGCCAGCAGAACCCTCGCCCATTATCCGGGAAATGGCGCCCCAAATCCGAACGCTGCTCCGCCAGCGGCGTATTAAATCCCGTTCTGTTCCAGGTGACTGATATCAATTTGCTTGAAACCTGTCTGCGCCCACTTGTTTCTCAACAACGACCTGCATCATTTTCAAATGCGATCACTGTCCAAAGAATGGTATATTTCGTGCATCGTGGTTTAACGCTTTTCTGACAGCCAACCCGGAGGATGTTCATGCCAGAACTCAATGAAGTCAAACACGCAAAGATAATCCACCAAGCAGCCATCCTCGCCAAACCAAACGTGGTCGGCGTCGGTATCGGTTATAAAAACGCGGCAGAGCAGAAAACCAGCGAGTTGAGCGTCATCGCCCTGGTGCGGGAGAAAATTCCAGCAGCAGGATTACCTACGGGAGCATTAGTGCCGCGCGAGGTTGAAGGTGTGCGAACGGATGTGATGCAGGTCGGGGACATCCGATCCTTACAGGCGCGCTCCGACCGCTGGCGACCCGCCCCTGGGGGAGTCAGCATCGG
>CBFDCK010000270.1:0-2392 GCA_965603285.1 uncultured bacterium | reverse complement strand
GGGCAATACCAGCGCGGATTGTATGCGCATGAGGGGTTGTAAGCATAGTTGAAATTGACGATTAGGCGCCCATCTTCCTGACCCAGGTCGGCGCCTTTGACGGTGTCCAAAAGGTAACGTCCGCCCCCATAGGTATCGGTCTTATTGGTCAAATCGCGAAAGGGTAGAAACAGCCCCCCGCCGTATCCGAAAATCCAGAACAAGGTTAAAGATACTGGCTGTCCAGCAACTTCGAACGAGATTTTTCCAATACTCTGCAGCTTAATAAGTCCGTCATCCTGAAGCTCCAGTTCAAAAACGTCGGGCTCGATGTTCGTATCAACGGTTAAACAATATCGCAAAGACGGGTTGTAAGGATAATAACGAAGTCCATTGAAAACGGTTCTTTGCTCCATTGAAAGAGCGGATTGAGGATGGCTGGCGAAGAGGTTATCTCTCCCGCGGCAAAATTCCGACCAGCGTTCTTTTTTATTTTTATCAGAGTTTCGAACGCGGGCATACATCTCACTCACCGCGCGGCGGTAACCGGCTAAGGTTTCATAATTCGTTACAGCATTCATATAGCTACTCCAACCGGATCCTCGGGTTCAGGTACGCATACAACAAATCTGCGATCAAATTAGCAAAAGCAAAACCTAGAACCGTAACCAATGTCACAGCTTGCAGGAGCGGTAAATCCCGGCGGTCAATGGCAAACACCATCAATCTCCCTAACCCGGGGTAATTAAACACATTCTCGATAACAATCAAGCCACTGATGAGCCAGCCGAAACTTATGGCTATAACAGTGATGGTTGGCAGGAGAGCATTTCGTAGCACGTGTTTCACGACCACCGTCCGCCGGCTCATTCCTTTCAAGATAGCAGTGCGCGTATAATCTGCCTTCAATTCCTCCACAACCCCAGCTCTCGTCAAGCGTGTGATATAAGCCAGCAGCACAAAAGTTGCTGTCAAGGCAGGCAGGATCAGCATGGGCAGCGATTCCATGAATGAAGCGCCGGGTTTGATCGATGAATTGGCGGGCAATATCCGCAATTTGAAGGAGAAGATCTGGATTAATACTAGACCGGTGACAAATTCCGGCAATCCCACTACGGATAATGAGGAAACGCTGATTATATTATCGGAAGCCTTATTCTCATTCAGACCAGCGATCACACCCAAAAAGACTGCCAATGGAACAGAGATAATTATTGTAATAAATGCCAGCATCAGAGAGTTGCGCAGCCTCCCCAAAACCAAAGGTCTGATCTCCGACTTTGTGCTGAAAGACTGACCCCAATCACCGGTGACGAATTCACCCAACCAGCGTACATATTGCACCGGCAGGGGATCATTTAACCCCAATTCTTCCCGTAGCGCTTGCACCTGTGCTTCACCAGCTTCACGCCCTAAGATAACTCGAGCAACATCACCGGGTAGGAATTGAGTGACGGTGAAAATGATCAGCGAAGTGAGGATAAAGGTAAGCGCCAGGAAACCAATGCGCCTAAGGATGTAACGTCCCATAAATCACCTTTACTATCAGCGGTCTCATAACCCTGCTCTTACTCTTGCTTTATCATCTTCTTCTGCTTTGCTCCCAACTCATCAACGGGAATATGGCAATAGATGCGATTACCGTTCGCGTCCATTTGCCAGACTGGTTTTTTACTCACACAGATATCACCCAAGAAGCGCGGGCAGCGGGTGTGGAATGGGCATCCCGAAGGGGTATCTACAGGGCTTGGAACGTCACCTTTTAAACGTATTCTCCCCTGCTGGATGGATGGATCAGGTATGGGAACCGCCGAAAGTAGTGCTTCGGAATAAGGATGGTAGGGCGGTTTAAAGAGGTCCTCCGACCGCGATACTTCCATCAATTTGCCCAGATAAATAACCGCGATAACGTCTGCCAGATAGCCAACGACCGCCAGATTATGAGATATGAACAGCATGGTGGTGCCATGTTCGATTTGCAACTCATTAAGCAAATTCAATATCGAGGCCTGGACAGAAACATCCAGAGAAGAAACCGGCTCATCTGCAACGAGCAATCCGGGATTGGTAGTAAAGGCGCGGGCGATTGCCACCCGCTGCTTCTCGCCCCCACTTATCTGATTTGGCATTCGAAATGCATAGTCAGTAGGCAGTTGTACAGCTTTAAACAAATTAGCGACCTCTTGATCAGCTTCCCGGCGGGATTTTTTTGCCAACCTCATCAACGGACGTCGTAGTGAAGCGCCTATGCTCAGATACGGATTTAAGGCTTGCTCCGGATTCTGGAAAACCATTTGCAGTTGGCGCAAAGTATTAAAATCGCGCCTGGAAAGTGCGGGAGGCAGCGAGATACCGAGTAAATCAATATCACCATCCGTTCGTTCGACCAGACCAACAATAGCCCGTCCTAGAG
>CBFDCK010000269.1:0-2394 GCA_965603285.1 uncultured bacterium | reverse complement strand
GGTCGGGCGGTTGTGATCCAGAATTCCTTTGTAACCTTCTTTCCCTGCAGCAGTTCAGCTATGCGGCCGATTTCGACGATTGAAAGGTGCGGGCAGCCCAGGCTGATAAAATCTACTTCATCTGGAGCGGCGTCGTTCAATGACCGGGCAGCAGCGTCGAGCTCAGCTTGAGAGATCGTGAAGATCTTACCGGGAGGGACCATCTGGGCTGCCTCGGGTGTTATCCCATCCATGTGGAATAGCGCCGTACCGCCGTATGTCGCAATGCTGGCGCACAAGGATTTTAAGTCTTCTAAGGAGGCATTCTCGATCCCCAGGATGTAAGGCACAAGTTTACGCCCCTCAGCTTCCAGATTTTCGCCGATCACCTTTCCGAGCGCACCGAAACGAAAACTCCCCGATACATCAGCGCTAACTTCGATAGTAATGCCGGGGGCACGGTTTTTATCCAGGTGGTATCCGTATTCAGGAGTCCGCCGTGTCAGAGCGGCGGCTAAAGCGCTGGGACCGCCTTCCCGGTTGGTGCGGGCGCCGATTACCGAATTGGCGTAGCATACCGCGCTGCTCTCAGCCCATGCGATGTGTTCCCTGAAGTGAGGCAGGTTGCCTGCCAGGTAAGGCGTACAAGAACAGGTTGTGATCACACCCATACGTTTAAAAGCCTGGATGACGCGCTGTTGTTTTTCGGCGAATTCTGGTTCTATCCCCAACGCCTGCCAGTTCTCGATGTCCATCCCAGCCGGGTTAAGAGTAGTCAGCACAAGCGCTCTGCCGCCGCCTTCAGCCATCTCTGTCAGGAAATGCAAGCCCGCTTCTCCGAGATTATCATAGCTGACACCTGCGATTTGCACCGAAGTGACCGGCACCATACGCTCGGCGCCATATATTTCACCCAACGTCGCAAGTATCTGCATGGCTTTTCGGGTTGCTCTTCCGTAACCGCCTTCCAGCATCGCCCGCTCTTCAGAATTTAGCCGCATCCCTTGTTTACCTACACACTATCCCTTGTCCCTTACCCCATCTATATATTTACCCAAATCAACCGCCGGATAGGGGACCTTCTCGAACTTTTCCCTTCCCTCACCCAGAGGTTTAGTCAGGTCAAAGCCGATTTTGGTAGTCATTTTTGTGCCTGCTTCAGCGCTGGGATCGAGGCTTGATCCTGGTTCCTTTTCTTTGATGATCATCTGCCGGTCGCCCTGAAAGCGGGTTGCCATAGCCCATTCCACTGACAATGGGTCGTAAATGTCGATGTCTTGGTCTACCACAAAGACGTGTTTGCAGGAACGATGTCCAGCCAAGGCTGCTTCGATGGCATTGCTCCCGTCGTCCTCAGCCTGTTTGTCGATCTGTACGATAGCGTGCAGCCACGAACAGCCCCCGGGATTGACATTAACGTCCACACAGCGAACGACCTCGTTCGCCGCCTTGAATATGGTCGGTTCCCTCGGCATACCCATCAGCAATTTATGCTCCAAAGCGCCGGGAAGTAGAGCGTGCCAGAGGGCGTCTCTGCGATGGGTGAGGGCTTTTATCTCGAACACTGGCTCCTGGCGGACGACATCTTCCGTTTCTGTCAGATCGACGAACGGACCCTCGGTGTGCCTTTTATCCAGGTAGACTGTGCCTTCGAGCACAAATTCGGCTTCAGCGGGCAGGTATACGTCCACAGTTTGCCCCCGCACGACTTTCAGAGGCTCTAACGCGTTGGCAATCTCGAGTTCATCGACGCCAATCTCTACCGAAGTCGCCGCGGCAGCCAGCACGGTCGCTGTGTTCCCGATGCAGATCGCTATATCGACTGCCTTTAGGTCAGTCAGGAACTTGTCGAAGTGTCGTGAGCGCACAACCCGTACCGCCATCCCGGTATTCGAAAACTGCATAAAGCGGTGAAAATCAGCGTTTTGTCCATAGACCGGATGTTTGGCGATCACGACACCCGATGTAATGTAGTTCCCGCCGTCAATTTCGAAATGCCTGAGGATGGGTAGTGAATCCAGGTCTGGATTTGTGATGGTCACCTCTTGGCAGGGCGCGTTCGAGACGACCTCGCATTGGGAGGGGTTTTCGATTGCCCCGATCAGGGTCGGGATGATCTCGTTAACCCGGATTCCTGAATAATCCGCAAAAGCAGCCTTGGTGCAGAATAGGTTGCCAATCACTCCGAAGTTTGATTCCTTCACGTTTTCGAAAAGCACAGGTGTTGGTTCCAGTTCTTTCAAGACGCCTGCAATTTCGTATTCCTTTGATATCGGCTCGGTCACCTTTATCAGGCGATCCTGCCTCTCGAGTTCTGCGATATATTCTCTGAGCGCCACGGTTTTTTGACTCACTTTCTTGAATTTTTGGATGTGTTTGGGATAAAGTATAACCGCGAAAACTGAATATAAAAAA
>CBFDCK010000268.1:0-2408 GCA_965603285.1 uncultured bacterium | reverse complement strand
CCCGAAGAATTGATGGAAGCTTCAAAAGTTGATGGAGCCACCGGCTGGCAAACTTTCTGGCGCATAAAATTTCCCCTGGTCCTGCCCACGGTTGGCATCGTAGCGATACTTACTTTTGTGGGGAATTTTAATGCTTTCGATTTGATCTATACCATGAAAGGTGCTAATGCGGGACCCGATTATGCCACTGATATTATGGGAACATTTTTTTATCGAACTTTCTTTGGACAACAGTTGCAATTGGGTAATCCCACGATGGGAGCGACAGTTGCGGCTATGATGTTCTTGATCATCCTCACTGGTGTTTTGATTTATATGTTCTTATGGCAGCGGCGTATCCAGACGGTGGAGATGTGAGCTAGCGACATGTCATCTCTAACTGCAGAACGTAAAGTAACCAGAGTCTCGTTTGGCTATCGTTTACGCCTATTCTTCAGCGCTTTATTACCCCACCTTGTATTGATCGCTTATGCCGTTATCGCTCTTTTCCCGATTTTTTTGATTGTGATCAATTCCTTCAAGAGTCGCAAGGGTATTTTTGGGGCCCCATTCCAGTTTCCAAACTCTGAGACCTTCAGTTTGATCGGTTATGAGACGGTTATTTCACGCTCTACATTTCATATCTATTTCATGAACAGCTTAATTGTGACCGTGATGGCTCTGGTCCTGACTTTATTTTTCGGGTCTATGGCAGCTTACGCGCTGGCTGAATATAAATTTTCGGGAAATGCCTTGTTAGGTTTATACCTGGCATTTGGCATCATGATCCCTATACGTCTTGGAACCGTGGGGATACTGAGATTAATGGTCAATTTCAATCTGGTAAATACCTTGACTGGTTTGATATTGGTGTACATTGCTCAGGCATTGCCCTTAACGATATTCATACTTTCGCAATTCATGAGTCAGGTTCCCAAAGAATTAAAGGATGCCGCCCGTATAGACGGAGCCAGTGAATACCGGATATTCTTCCTAGTATTGCCCTTGGTGCGCCCGGCTTTGGGAGCGATTGGTATCTTTACCATGATCCCTATCTGGAATGATCTCTGGTTCCCTTTGGTTATTGCACCAAGCAGTAAAACGGCAACGGTGACGTTAGGAGTTCAGCAGTTTCTGGGGCAGTTTGTCAGTGATTGGAACGCGGTGCTTTCTTCTTTGACGTTGGCAATGATTCCAATATTGATCATATATCTGATCTTCTCCGGGCAGATGATCAGAAGCATCACTGCTGGTGCAATTAAATAGGTACCCCCCCCACCATCGCAGGTAGACTTAATTAATGTCGTCTTTGACTTATCAGAAAATTGTGTTCCGCAACGAGCATGCAGATATCATTGATGCCGATTTACCGGCAATGCGAGACGACCAATTATTGGTAAAGGCTCGTTGTTCGTTGATAAGCTCTGGCACGGAACGGGCTGCTCTGACCAGGTTATGGGATGATGCCGAGTTTCGCGAAAATCCCGGTTATGCTTTAGCTGGGGATGTGATTGCGACCGGACGCGATGTAGAAGGTTTTTCTGTAGGCGATCGCACGATTTCATTGGTCAATCATGCAAGTTATTGCCTGGTTCCTGCCGATCCATGGGTAACGCTAAAGATACCGGATAGCGTAAGTAATGAGGATGCCACCTTCCTTCCCCTGGCAAGCGTAGCCTTACATGCAATTCGCCGGGCTCAAATAACATTTGGTGAGGTATTTGTCATTATTGGAGCGGGAATCATTGGTCAAATTGCGATCCAACTTGCCAAAAAAAGTGGCGCCGATAAGGTGGTCGTGCTTGATATGCAGGAGGATCGACTTGACTTAGCGCATCGCTATGGAGCAGACGTCACAATAAACCCAACTGAGGTGGATCAAATAGATGCAGTTTTTGCTGCTGCTGGTGGAAAAGGAGCTTCTGTGATCCTGGAAGCCACCGGTAACCCCCAGGTGATTCCGACAGCATTTAAAATGGCTGGGGACGGTGGACGAATCGTCTGCGTGGGGGCGCTTGAAGAGCCGGTCTCTATCAGCTTTCATGCTGAATTCATACGCCGAGAGTTGACGTTGATCGCTGCTTTTCAACCACTTTGCCCAACTGCTGAAAACCTGTATTGGAAATGGACCCAGGGGGCGAACAGAAAACTGCTGTTAGATATGATCGCCTCGCGGAATTTAGATGTGCATGAAATGCTGACCCATCGTTTCCAGGCAAAGGAAGCGCCCGAAGTATATGAGCGAATCAAGGCGGGGGAAGCTGCCATGTTAGGCGCGCTGTTGGAATGGCATCAGGATGACTAGACAACATGATTTGTGACTTTATAAAAAAATGGAATACCACGTAGTGTTCTGTCAAACATCAAAGATTATGATGTCATTAGTATCTTACAGGAGAGGTATCATAAATAAGAGAGGACACGGCAGA
>CBFDCK010000267.1:0-2487 GCA_965603285.1 uncultured bacterium | reverse complement strand
CTCATGTATTTTGAGCCAGCTCATGTATTTTGAGCCAGCTCATGTATTTTGAGCCAGCTCATGTATTTTGAGCCGCTCATTATGACTTCATAATATAGTAAAATCTGTGCTTAAAGTAATGGACATTCGCCGCATTAATTCAGAAACAATTATATACACCCTGGCAATCGTTCTGGCTGTTAGCCTGCGATTTTACAATCTGGGAGCTCCCCCGCTTAGCGATGAGGAAGCAAAGTGGGCTATGCAAGCGCTGCAGGTAGCACGCCCAGCTTTGACCGGCGGCGACTTCGTTATCGGTCCTCAACCGGCTTATGTCTTTCTGACCGGGGTGATGTTTGCCCTGTTTGGAAGCAGCAATTTTTTGGCTCGCTTCTGGCCTGCCCTGGCTGGCACAGTTCTCATTTTGCTGCCGGTCTTTTTACGCTCCAGGTTAGGGCGCTATGCAGCATTAATCATGGTGTTCGGTTTGGCGATTGACCCGGGTTTGGTGACGGTATCACGCCAGGCAGGAGGTCCGATGATGGCGGTGTCTTTCGGGGTAATAGCGCTGGGTCTATGGATTGCTAGAAATACCCTCTTATCCGGTTCATTTGCAGGACTGGCCTCTATGTCCGGTCCTGTTGTATTCACCGGCGGCATCAGTTACGCGCTCGCATGGACAGCTTCTAAATTCACACCAAAACGGAGGGTGGAATTGAATCCTTCACATTCCACTCCCCAGGAAGTAACTCCTGAGGATGGTATTGGGGATTCAGCACCTGACCAGGAGGAAGTTTTCCCAACTCGGGCGAACATACGATGGTTTCTCATCTCAGCCGGCGGGGTCATCTTGCTCCTTGGGACCCTTTTTTTTCGTTATCCGCAGGGACTAGTCGCCCTGTTCAGTACACTGCCAATCTACCTGCAAGGTTGGGTAGTACCCTCCGGTGTACCCGCATTGCGTTTGCTGGCAACCTTATTGGTATTCCAGCCGTTTGCCCTTTTCTTTGGTATCGTGGGAGCTGCACGTTGGTTGGCTGACCATTTTGGAGAGAACAACCGCTATGGTGTGGCGCTGCTGATACCTATATTTTGGACCGCTATTGTCCTTGTGATGCTGCTTTTGTACCCCGCAAGACAGGTTTCAGATTTATCATGGGTGCTGGTACCTTTATGGGCACTCGCCGCATGGGAGTTACAGAGATACCTGCCGGAAAAAGGAACCAGCCCCATTTCAATCATCCTGGCAAGCTTCGTGTTTATTCTGTATACCCTCTTCTGGAACACTCTAATTGCTTTCGATCAACCGCTTTTTAACCTGGGCGCAGTTAGGGTTAGTTTTCGAGCGGCGGTAGCAGTGGGCCTCTTATCTATGACTGCGCTGACTATCTTTCTCGTCAAGTTAGGGTGGTCGTGGCGAATAGCTCGTTTTGGACTGGTTTGGGGAACAACAGCAGCCTTCACGCTGTACCTGTTGTCTTTTGCCTGGGGAGCGTCCCACCTACGTCCTAATGAACCAGGAGAGTTATGGAGCCTTGGTCCTGGGGGCGGTCAGGCCACACTTTTCGAAACAACCCTGAATGATTTATCTACAAGGAATGTCGGATTTAGACACCAAATTGATATTCTTACAACGGTAGACACGCCATCCATGCGCTGGGTTTTACGAAATTATCCCCAAGCTCAATTCACCACCGGTCTCAAGATAGGTGAACTACCATCTGTGATCATCACCAGGCAGGAAGGCGAAGCTCCCCAGCTCAGCACTTCATATCGCGGCCAGGATTTTGTCTGGTGGCAGCAGCCAGGCTGGACCGGCGTACTCCCCTCCCCTATCCTTCGCTGGCTCACTTTCAGAGAAGCGGAGATCAAAAACGAGATTGTGATTTTGTGGGTTCGCAGTGACCTTTTCCCAGACGGCACTATCGATCTGGAAGAGGATTTATCTGAAGACATACAATAAAATCATGTCAACCACCAGTTTGGAAATCGTATTCCTCTGAGATAAATAACACTTGATTGCATGACAAATAAACCTTTACCCAATATCATAACAATCGACGGACCCGCTGCATCCGGCAAATCAACCCTCGGAGAGCGCTTGGCTGATGAATTGGAGTACTTATTCTTCGATACCGGCGTCATGTACCGGGCTGTGACCTGGCTGGCACTGCAGGATGGCTTAGAAATCGAAGATGAAATCCGGATTACACTTCTGGCTGAGGGGACTGACATCGACGTGCGCCCCCCTTCTCTGGATGATGGGCGGCAGAATGACATCCTTGCTAATGGTTTTGATATCACCTGGCAGATACGCTTCCCCGAAGTGGATGCCAATGTATCCCTGGTATCTTCTTACGGGGGTGTTCGAGAGGCTTTAACTGTCCAGCAGCGTCGCATCGGGCAGCGCGGCAAGGTGGTCATGGTTGGCCGCGATATTGGAACTGTTGTATTTCCAGACGCCGATTTGAAGATCTATCTGGACGCTTCGGCGGAAGAGCGTGCCCG
>CBFDCK010000266.1:0-2500 GCA_965603285.1 uncultured bacterium | reverse complement strand
GCAAGTAAAACATAATTTCGACTGCCCACCAACCCATATCTCCCGTGCCCCCGGGCGCGTCAATCTAATTGGCGAGCACGTGGATTATAACGACGGTCCAGTCCTGCCGGCTGCAATAGACCGTACCGTAAAAATCGCCGCCGCTGGGAGCGCGGATAACACGGTTCACCTGCACGCCCTCGACCTGGGAAAGCGGGTCTCGTTCAGCCTTGCTTCACTTGAGGGTAAAAAAGACCTGACCGGTAGTCCGCTTCCAGCTTGGGCGCTCTATCCGGCGGGAGTAGCCTGGTCACTGAAGGCAGCCGGCTTGGATATAAGGGGATTACGGGCTGTCTACACTTCCGACGTGCCGATTGGCGCTGGTTTAAGTTCCTCGGCAGCCGTAGAAGTAGGGTTCGCCGCCCTATGGCAGGCATTGGGTGGATGGGATATCGACCGTCTCGAGCTGGCACGCTTGTGCCAGCGCGCTGAAAATGATTACGTGGGAGTGCCGTGCGGGTTAATGGATCAATTTGCCAGCGCTTTCGGAGTGGAAGGACATGCATTGTATTTCGATACCCGCAGCCTGGATTGGCTGGCAGCTCCCCTTCCTCCTGGTACGAGCATCGTGATCGCCGATTCTGGCGTTCGTCGCTCACTGTTAAACTCGGCTTACAGCGAAAGGCGTGCATCATGCGAAAGAGCCGTCGACCTGCTGGTGGAATACTTGCCGGATATTCGCTCCCTGCGGGACGTGTCCCCAATTGAATTGGCTGCATACAGCGATTACCTGCCAGACGAAATCCGTAAACGTGCCGAACACATTGTCAAAGAGATCGCCCGGGTTGATTCGGCGCTTTCCGCATTGCGCCGCGAAGATAAACGCGCTTTTGGCGCCTTGATGTATTCCAGCCACACCAGCATGCGCGATCTGTACGATATCAGCACCCCCGAGCTGGACACCCTGGTTGATTTGACCCGCAGGTTGCCTGGCTGCCTGGGGGCGCGTCTGACCGGAGCGGGTTTTGGCGGCTGCACAGTCAACCTTGTGGACGATTCGTACGCTGTGGAGTTTATGGGTGGCTTGGAGGCTGGATACAAGACGGAGACCGGGCGTCAGGCGCAGGTCTATTTATGCCGCGCCAGTCAAGGAGTATCGATCCAAGAGATATAGTCTCCTGATCAACGCCAATTCTCACTAATTTCGCCTTGATATTCATTTAAAGCAAATTGGCAATTTGCTCAAAATATTAAGTAGAACCCACTCTCATAGGACAAGTTTAGAAATTTGTCTCATGAGAGATTGGTAGAAATTCCTCTCACACCCAATTTGTCAGGTAGAATTGGTGCTAATTACTATCTCGAGGCATACTGTGGATTACAAGGACAAAATTGCTCTAATCACTGGCGGTACTAGCGGAATCGGTCTGGAGCTTGCGCGAATATTAGCCGCTCGTGGTGCCCGGCTCTTTTTATTCGCACGTTCCCAGGAAAACTTAAATAAAACTATAAACGATCTACAAACCGTTCAAGCCGGTGAATACCACGGGATCCCTACCGATGTTTCGGATGCCAACCAGGTAGCCCAATCCGTAAAACAGGTCATTAAGATGGCGGGTGTCCCAGATCTGCTCGTAAACTGCGCGGGTGCAGCGCATCCCGGTTACGTCCAGGATCTGGACCTGGAAATCTTTCGCTGGATGATGGACGTAAACTACTTCGGCACCGTCTTCGTTATCAAGGCTATCCTGCCGGGAATGATCGAACGCAAATCCGGATACATCGTTAACATCGCGTCACTGGTAGCGGTCGTAGGAATGTACGGTTACACGGCTTATGGCGCCTCAAAGTTCGCATTGCGCGGATTTTCAGACACTCTGCGTATGGAAATGAAACCGCACGGCATTCAAGTTTCAATTGTCTATCCAGCGGATACCGACACACCGCAGCTTACTTACGAAAACCAATACAAACCTGCAGAGCTGAAGCAGATACTCCAGATTCTACCAGCCTTAGATCCAATTCCACCCGAACAGGTTGCCCGGGCTATCGTAGGTGGCATTGACCGTCAGAAAAACGTTATAATTCCAGATCTCGGAACGAGTTTATTCATTAAATTGATCAACATTCTTGGAAATGGGGTCTACCCAGTCCTGGACTGGCTGCTTGCAAGGGCACAAGGACAAATTCAAAGCCAGGATGGAAGTGAAAAAAAACATTAAGACTATCATTGAGGAGCAGTAATTATGGATATATTTGAAAAGTGCTACGAATTCACTACAGCAAAAGAGGCCATCAAAGCCGGCTTTTATCCTTACTTTATCCCACTAACTGGAAACGAAGGTACCGAGTCCGATTATAAGGGACACCGCCTGATCATGTGCGGCTCGAATAATTACCTCGGTCTAACCACCCATCCTAAAGTACGGCAGGCTGCGATTGATGCAATCCACAACTTCGGCACAAGCTGCACCGGCTCTCGTTTCCTGAATGGCACTCTGGAGATGCACGAACAGCTCGA
>CBFDCK010000265.1:0-2502 GCA_965603285.1 uncultured bacterium | reverse complement strand
TACGAGTAGGAGGTGATTGATGGCCGTCGCTGAGCTTGCACCCCAGCAAACTTTAGTCCGCAAAGAACGCAGTTTATGGGAAGAAGCCTGGATCCGGCTGCTTAAAAATAAGATCGCAGTCGCCAGCATGATCTTTCTCCTGATTTTGGCGCTGGTCGCAGCTTTTGCCCACGTTATTGCTCCCTACGGTTACGCCGAGCAGGATTTAATCAACAATAACGCCATCCCGGAATGGATGCTTTTCTTAATGCCCGCAGGGGCGGAGAACTACGTCACCATCTCGGACAAATTCCCGCTGGGAGCCGATCATTTGGGTAGAGATTTGCTGAGCCGTGCGATGTATGGAGCGCGCGTCTCTTTAGGTTTTGCCTTTGTAGCCGCTACCATCAGCCTGGTCCTGGGCACAATCTACGGGCTGATTTCAGGTTTTTTAGGTGGAAATCTGGATAACGTCATGATGCGGGTGGTGGATTTCCTGTATGCATTTCCCTTCCTGGTGGTCGTGATCCTGATGCAGACCTATTTTAAAGCCATAGAGAGACGTGGAGGAGCCAGCCTATTTTTTGAAGTGAATGACGCGATGGGCGGCATGTTGTTCTTGTTCATCGCGATCGGATTGATCGATTGGGTGGGCACGGCACGCATCTCGCGCGGCCAGGTGCTGCAGCAAAAGCGCATGGAGTTCATTGAAGCGGCTAAGGCGGTCGGCGCCAGCGGTACGCGCATCACCATGAAACACCTGCTGCCCAATATTCTCGGTCCGTTGATCGTTTATACATCCCTGCAGATACCAGGCTACATATTTCTGGAGGCCTTTTTGAGCTTTATCGGTCTGGGTGTCAACCCGCCCACACCCAGTTGGGGCATAATGATCTCTGAAGCAGTGCAGGGCTTGCGCAGTTTTCCCAACCAGGTGCTGGTCCCAGCAGTCGCCCTTTCCCTGACAACCCTGGCTTTTAATTTCTTGGGCGACGGATTGCGCGACGCCCTCGACCCGCGCATGAAAGAGTAAAACGGCTTTTACTCTATTCTAGTTTTTTCTCAGCCCGGCTGTCTCTGGCGCTTCATTACACGATAAACGCTGGAATAGACCGGGTTTTTGCTAACTCAGGGATTATTAATGCGAATTGTCGAAAAACGTTTTCTCTTCGTTCTAGCCTGTATCCTGCTGGTCTTGGTGTTCACAGCCTGCGGCGCGGCGGAGCAGAGGGGGGCGAAGGCTTCAGCAGATTGGAGTCGCGGCATTCCACTGGAAGGGAACTCCATGGGATCAGTGGGTTTGGCTGTCGGTGATGAAGACGCCAGCGTCCACCTTGTGTGGCCTGTAGGTGCTGGCGAGGGCGAGCGCATCCATTACCTGCACCTCGATCAATCAGGGGATCCAATAGTCACAAAGGATCTGGCGTTTCCAGGTCAATTGCGTAACACCCGCCTGCTGCCCGCAGGTGGTGACAATACGCATCTGTTCTGGGCAAGCCGTAGTTCTAGTGAGACCGGGTGGCAGTTGTGGCATGCCCTGTTAAAATCGGACGGTGATTTGGCTGGAGAGCTTACCCGCGTTTCTTTTGATGAGGGTGAAGTGGGGGATTACACAGCCGCTTCCGATAATACTGGTGGTGCAGTGATCGCCTGGGAGTCTGGCAACCAGGCAGACCTGCATCTGCTTCACATGAACCAGGACGGCGAGGTTCTTTCTAGACCAGTGACCCTCACATCGCAAGGTGAATCACCCAATTTGCGCGTCGACCCTGAGGGGAACATCCACCTGGTCTGGCTGTCAGGGACCAGTTTCATGTACGCCGAGATACCACTGGACGATCTCCGCGCCGATAGCGGGGTACCGGTTGCCGGTATAACCATCGGCACTGGTGATAGTCTGACGGGACCCGTATTGGGCTTATCTGACGGCTGGGTGTATGTCTTTTGGTCGATTCTCAGCCAGTCCGGGCTGGAAGCCGGCACCGCCCATACCGAATTTGCAGCTTTTCCATCAGGTATGCCAGGTTCCTCCCAATCAAAACCAATTTGGATTCTTCCCGCCGAGGAACAACCCTATATTCCCTACCGGGGGAGCTTATCACTTACGCAGTATGTTGAGCCGCCTAAAGCAGCTAACGAATCTACTGATTTCATTATGCATCCAGCAGCTATGACAGGGATTAACCCCGAATTAGCGGTTGCAGTATCGGCGCAGCAACAGCTCAGGATGAATGCACAAATGCAAATCGTTGTGCTGCTTTTTGAAGACGGTAAGTACAGGGGTTACACATTGGCGTCCAAGACGGGACAGATTTCTGATAAACCCGTTCTTTCTGTAGACAACTCCGGCAACTTATACCTGGGCTGGCAAGAAGGCGCCAGTAAGCAGGATATCTATTATGCGACCACAGAACCCGAGGCGGTGGCAGCATTGGACGGGTTGAGCATGGGTGACTTCGTCTATGCGGTCTTAGAAGGGGGAATGGAGAGTCTGGTAGGTCTTGCCTTCATGCCTTTCTTGGG
>CBFDCK010000264.1:0-2550 GCA_965603285.1 uncultured bacterium | reverse complement strand
TGGTTCAGCTACATAAGATCGGAGGGTGAAAAACCAAAGCTCACCCGTGACCTGCTGCAGCGCGTTTTTAGCTATGCGAGACCCTACCAGCGGCAGATCGCCGGGATGCTGATCCTGATCCTGATCAACACCGGTCTAACATTGCTTACCCCTCTCATCCTGCGCCAGATGATCGACGAAACGATCCCAAATGGGAGGGTGGATCAATTAATCCTTCTTGCTCTAGGATTGCTTTTAATCCCGGCGTTGGGAGGCGGTATCAGTGTCGTGCAGAGGCGCCTGAACGCACAAGTCGGTGAAGGCGTGATCTACGACTTGAGAGTAGCGCTTTACACCAGTTTACAGCGCATGTCTCTGCGCTTTTTCACCCACACCAAGGTTGGTGAGCTGATGAGCCGGCTGAATAACGACGTCATTGGAGCTCACAACGCTATCAGCGACACCATTGTCAAACTCATAACCAATATTATCCAAGCCAGCGCTGTGCTGCTTGTTATGTTGAGCCTTGAATGGCGCCTGACCCTGATCAGCGTCGCCATCTTGCCGTTGTTCCTACTGGCTGCCCGCAGGTTGGGCGCCCGTCTCAGGGATATCGCCCGCCGGGCGATGGATGCCAACGCCCAAATGAACGCCATGATGAACGAGACGCTCAACATTGGCGGTGTGCTGCTGGTCAAGCTCTTTGGGCGCAAAGATTTAGAAGTGGAGCGCTTCAAACACAAGGCTGCCCCAGTACGCGATATCGGTATCCAGCGGGCGGTTACGGGCGCTACATTCTTCGTCATCATCGGATTGTTGAGCGCTGTAGGTACCGCACTCGTGTATGGTATCGGCGGCTACATGGCGATCCAGCAGGTGTTTACAATCGGGACAATCGTGGCTTTCGGCGCCTATTTGACCAGCCTATACAGCGCACTGCAGGGGTTGGCGAACGCCCCCGTCGAGTTTGCCACCTCGGTAGTAAGTTTCGAGCGTGTGTTCGAGATCATAGACCTGCCCCCTGACATTGAGGAAAAACCGGATGCATCGGTCTTGGAGAATGTCTCCGGCGAACTCGTCTTTGAAAATGTCATCTTTAGATACGAAGCTCTCCAGGAGCACCTGCTCAGCGACGTGCACCGCTTTGGGCAGATGCATGAAGTTACCGCCACCATGTCAGGGAAGGTCGTGCCTGCGGATTCTGCACCAAACGGGAAACGAGAAGATCAGTCTCAAGACAGCATCACGGATGATGAAATTTCAAAGAAGAGCCAGGCGCGCCAGCTTGCACTGGAAGACATCTCTTTCCGGGTCGCACCGGGTCAGTTGGCGGCACTGGTTGGTCCCAGCGGTGCGGGCAAAACGACCATGACCTATTTAATACCCCGCCTTTATGACCCCACGTCAGGATGCATCCTGATCGACGGGAACGATCTGCTAGATGTGACCCTGGCTTCCCTGAGTGCTCAAGTTGGCATGGTGACTCAAGAGACACACCTCTTCCACGACACCATCCGCACCAACCTGCTGTATGCCAAGCTGGACGCGACCCAGACCGAGCTGGAGGCTGCCTGCAAGGCAGCCAACATACACGGTTTCATTTCAGAACTACCGGATGGATATGACACGATAGTGGGGGAGCGCGGTTACCGGTTGAGCGGAGGCGAAAAGCAGCGCATCGCCCTGGCAAGGGTTATCCTCAAAGATCCGCGCATCCTGGTGCTGGATGAAGCGACCAGCCACCTGGACAGCCAATCCGAAGCGCTGATCCAGCAGGCTCTAAAGCGGGTAATGGCGGGGCGCACAAGCATCGTGATCGCCCACCGTCTGAGCACAATCCTGGCAGCCGACCTGATCCTGGTGATGGACCGCGGGGAAATTGTCGAGCAAGGCACACATCAGGATTTGTTAGCTCAAGGGGGTCTTTATGCCCAGCTTTACGAGACCCAATACAGTCGGGAAGGCAGAGGAGAGTAAAAGTTTGGAATAGCAAATGGCAAGTGGCAAATAGCAAGTCTGGGTTAATGACAATCTGGTCGTGCCATTTGCGCTTCATTTTTCCATCAATAACTCGCACAAATTATATACAAACGCTCTATTGCCTGCTCGTTTTCACAGAACCGGCATACAGACTCTTTCATGTTAGAGAAGAACTTACCGGTTTCCTGCCTCCCCAGAGGACTGGTCGCCAGCCACACGGGCGTCCTGGCACCTTCGTCCGGAGTGTCGCTTCCATGAGCTCCCATATCACGGCTGAGTTTCGAGGGGACAACTCCCGGATGACAGGCATTGACCGAGACTCCAAAGGGTTTCAGCCTTTCGGCGAACGCCACTGTCAGCATTCGGTTTGCCTGCTTGGATTGGCGGTAGGCTGAGTGGATATTGTATCTGCGGCGCTTGAATTCCAGATCGTTCAGATCAAGATCACCCGCGTAAGTACTGGCCACGTTAACTATCCTCGAAGGTGCTGATCGTTTGAAAACCTCGCTGAAGAATTGCGTCATCCAGAAATAACCCAGCACATTGGTAGCAAACTGCAGTTCGATTCCCTCGGGTGTTTCCTGTCGTTTG
>CBFDCK010000263.1:0-2558 GCA_965603285.1 uncultured bacterium | reverse complement strand
ATTATCGGGGTTGGAAACTGCGCCTCGGCTCTGGTTCAAGGTGTGAATTATTATAAGGACGCAAAGGAAGAAGATAGGGTGCCCGGTGTAATGCATGTCAACCTGGGTGGCTATCATGTCGGAGATATTGAGTTCACAGCTGCCTTTGATGTGGTTACAACAAAGGTAGGCAAAGACCTAAGCGAGGCAATTTACGCTTATCCCAACAATACCTACAAATTCTGTGAAGTGCCATACCAAAACGTTAAGGTTGAGCGTGGGATGACCCACGATGGTATAGGAAAATATGTAGGCGAGATGGTTGAGAAAGCTCGCGGTCCTACGGCGGACATTGTCGGGATCCTGAAAAGTACAAAAACTGATGTGGTGGTCAATTTCCTTCCGGTTGGATCGGAAATGGCGACCAAGTGGTATGTTGAACAGGTGCTGGATGCCGGATGTGCGTTTGTGAACGGCATTCCGGTCTTTATTGCCAGCCAGGATTACTGGGCAGGGCGCTTCCAGGAGCGGGGATTGCCCATCATTGGAGATGATATCAAGAGCCAGGTTGGAGCGACGATTGTGCACCGCGTGCTCACCAGCTTATTCGTGGATCGGGGTGTGCATCTGGACCGCACGTACCAGTTGAACTTTGGCGGTAATACCGATTTTATCAACATGCTGGAGCGAGAACGGCTGGAGTCAAAAAAAATATCCAAAACAGGAGCAGTGACGAGCATGCTGCCTTATACGCTTGAAAAAGGAGATGTGCACGTCGGACCGAGCGATTATGTGCCCTGGTTGACAGATCGCAAGTTTTGCCATATCCAAATGGAAGGGACAACATTTGGAGATGTGCCTCTCAAATTAGAAGCCAAATTAGAAGTATGGGATTCTCCAAATTCGGCGGGGGTTATCATTGATGCTGTGCGCTGTGCAAAATTGGCTCTGGATCGGGGTGACTCCGGCACCTTGATCGGTCCGTCTTCATATTTCATGAAGACTCCCCCGCAACAGATCAAAGATGATAAAGCTCGTGAGATGACGGAGGCGTTCATCCGGGGTGAGGGAGAAACTGAATAAAAGGGTTCAATCGGATCGAGATGGTATAATTCGACAGCGCATGTTGGTCTGTTTTTGTGGATTAGAGGACATTTTATAGGAGAAAAAATATGTCTGGACATTCGCACTGGTCTACGATCCGGCGCAAGAAGGGAGCTGCGGATGCTAAGCGGGGTCAGGTGTTCACCAGGTTGGCACGCGAGATCACAATAGCGGCGCGTGATGGGGGTGGAGACCCTTCAAACAATCTCCGTTTGGGATATGCAATTGACCGTGCCCGATCCCAAAACATGCCCAAGGATAGTATCGAGAGAGCGATCAAACGCGGCACCGGCGAATTAAAAGATGCTGCTGCGATTGAGGAGATCACTTACGAAGGGTATGCTCCCAATGCTATTGCTTTGATGATCTCGTGCGTTACGGATAATCGCAACCGGGTTGTAGCAGATATTCGCCATATATTAAACCGCTATGGCGGCAATTTGGCAGAGTCCGGATCGGTTGCATGGCAGTTCAAGCGCATCTCGTATTTCGCATTCCCTCTGGACGATCATGATCCTGATGATATATTCGAATTGGCAGTAGAATCAGGGGCGGATGATGTCTTATTTGATAATAACCTGGTCGAGATTATTGCTGAAGTTGAATCCTATAAGGTAATTAACGACCGTCTCAAAGAGGCGGGCATAGAGCCGCAAGAAGCTGAGCTGCGCATGACTCCTAATAATGAGATTGAACTCAGCGTGGAAGAAACGATTCAGGTCTTGAGGGTTATCGAAGCGTTGGAAGAACTGGATGATGTCCAGGAGGTCTTTTCCAACATGACCCTGACGGATGAAATCATGGCGGAGTTGGAAACCGCGTAGGTCAGCATGTTGGTAATAGGGATAGACCCTGGAACAGCCACGACGGGCTATGGTTTTGTGCGGGAGCAAGAAGATGGAAGTCTGGAGGTAGTGGATTTTGGGGTAATAATAACTTCAGCACAAACTGATATGTCCCAACGTCTTCAGGAGATATATGTTGGATTGTCTGAACTGCTGGTTCTCCATCGCCCTGTGAGCGGCGCGGTGGAGAAATTGTTTTTTCAACGCAATGTCCGCACGGCTATCAGCGTCGGTCAGGGGCGCGGCGTCGCTCTGCTGGCATTAGCCCAGGCGGGAGTAGATACGGCAGAATATACGCCGTTAGAGGTTAAACAAGCAGTGGTGGGTTACGGTCGTGCTGAAAAAGCTCAGGTTCAAGAGATGGTGCGTGCCCTGCTTGAACTGCAGGAAATACCAAAACCTGACGATGCAGCCGACGCATTAGCAGTGGCAATTTGCCATATTCACAGCGCACGTATCCGGTCGTTGTATGAGGTAGAGCAGCCATGATCTCCAGTTTGAGCGCCAGAATCCAGGATATCCTTTTGGACAGCTTGATCGTTGAGGTGGGAGGAGTGGGGCTGCAGGTTTACATACCGGCGCCGCTGAAAGACCGCTTGAGTATTGGCGATAATACGCTTTTATACACGC
>CBFDCK010000262.1:0-2565 GCA_965603285.1 uncultured bacterium | reverse complement strand
GAAATTTTTTATCAATGCTCCATTTTTCGTATCACCATTGGAATTCAAATTCCCACTTGTAAAATAGTGTAAAATTCCAGTACATATATAGGAAGTAAGTATCATTGAAAAAGATGAAACGTCAATATAAATTACTTAAATGGACTTTTTTTATGAAAATACCTGAGAAAATTGATTGGTGATACAAATGCTCACTTGTGTTTCAGGAGGATCAAATGCATAAAATCCATTCTCTTATGAAAGCTGTTGTAATTGCTTCCGTCTTACTGCTCTTGATTACCGCTTGCACAAGCGAACCTGCTCCAGAAACACCTCTTCCTGAGACAGAAAGCGTCGTCGAAGCGGAAGCGACACCCGTACCCGAAACAGATAGCGCTGCCCAAGGGGAAGCAACACCAGTTCCTGAAACAGAAGGTGATACCCAAGAGGAGGATACCAGTGAAGATCCAGCGGCGACTGAAGAACTTGTTATTACTCCAACCCCGGCGCCCACAGCAACGCCTGGTCGGCTCGATCTGGCTGTTGCTGAAATAGCTCAAGCAACGGGTGCGGATAGGACTTATGTCTTCGGCTTAACCGTCGAGGACTGGATCAATGCGATACTCTCGGTCATTATTATATTGGTGGGGATCTTATTAGTCGGCAGACTGGTAATCTATCTATTAAAACGGTTAGTAAAATCCACATCTAACGATTGGGATGGAGCGTTTCTGGAAGAAATAACCACCCAAATACGGTGGTTAGTGGCTGTCTTCTTCACCCAATTTGCTACTACGCGGTTGGGATTCCTGAGTGTGGAGGTTAAGGAGTGGCTGGATCGTATTTATTTCGTTTGCTACATATTAATCGCTGTTTACATCCTGTGGAAACTGATCGATTTTGCCGAAAAGGGGTACCAGGCGCATTTCGCAGCACAGGATAAAGAGCCTCCGCCTGAAGCAATCCTAATATTAGTAGGGCGAATTCTCCGCTTCTCACTTATCGCTCTTGGTGTAATAATTGTTTTAGACCGTTTTGGTGTAAATGTAACGGGATTAACAGCAGCACTTGGTATAGGCGGTTTGGCGCTTGGTTTAGCCGCTCAGGACACGTTGGCGGATGCGATAAGTGGTTTCACGATCTTGATGGACCAGCCGTTTCGTGTTGGTGACCGGATCGAAATTCAGGGATTAGAAACCTGGGGTGATGTGGTCGAAATTGGCACTCGTACGACGAAAATACGCACCAGGGACAACCGCATGGTGATCGTTCCCAACTCCACGATTGGAAAAAGCCAGATCGTTAATTACACATATCCTGACCCCCGCTACCGGGTGCAGATAGATATTGGGATTGGCTATGGTACGGATATCGAAAAGGTGCGGCAGATTATTGTCGATACCGTAAGGGGCGTTGAAGGTATATTACCTGATAAGCCCGTGGATGCTCTTTACAACGAGATGGGAGATTCATCGATGACTTTCCGGGTGCGCTGGTGGATCGAATCCTATGAAGACACTCGCAGGATATACGATCGCGTGAACACGGCTTTACAAAAGGCTCTCGACGAAGCCGGGATTGATATGCCGTTCAATACGTACGATGTCAACATTAAAATGGATCCCAATGATGGGCAGGACATTCCACTTATAAAGGATGCCGGATAATGGGTATGTCTAACTTTCCTTGTGGTTTTTCTTGTAGACCCAACACGCCCATTAATAATGTTAATAATTTATAATAAATTCAAATAAAAGTTGACACGACCATCAAGGTAGGGTATTATTGCTGCGCTGAGATCACGATGTACAATTCCTATTGTAGGAGGGGTGGATCGCAGAAAAAACTCACGACCAAACTTATTCTTGGTCTTGCTTCGCGAAAAATTAAAAGTATGTATATAAAAAAGAAGAGGAGATTAACATGAGTGAATTGATTGTGTTTGCGTTTGACAACGAGAAGGGCGCTAATGAAATGCGCGATGAGATGAAGACTCTTCAGAAACAGGAGCTGATCACGTTAGAAGATGCCGCCGTTGTTGTCCGAAAACAAGACGGAAAGGTCAAAGTAAACCAGGCTGTTAGCCTGGTAGGCGCTGGCGCTCTGGGCGGTAGTTTTTGGGGCTTGTTGATCGGTTTATTGTTCTGGGCGCCCTGGCTGGGTTTGGCGATTGGCGCCGCAACTGGTGCGCTCGCTGGAAAATTTTCAGATACTGGTATTGATGATGACTTTATTAAGGAAGTCGGCGATACGATTGAACCAGGTCATTCGGCATTGTTCCTGTTGGTGCAGGATGTCACACCTGATAAGGTAATTGATGACTTGAAGAAGTTCAATCCCACAGTGCTGCGCACATCACTGTCCAAGGAAGATGATGCCAAACTGCGGGCTACCTTCGGTTCAGAAGACGAAGAAGCCGAAGCGTAACGGTTAGAAAAAATAGTAATAACAAAAAAATTAATTACAAAATAGGAGATTTGAAATGGGTCGAAATGCAGGTACGTCAATTGTAAGTTTTTTGGTAGGCGCTACTTTTGGAGCCGTGATCGCGTTACTTTATGCGCCGACTTCGGGAGAAGAGCTGCG
>CBFDCK010000261.1:0-2567 GCA_965603285.1 uncultured bacterium | reverse complement strand
TATACGCAGTTAGATATCGTATCGTTGACCAGGAAAAACCATGCTTGATATAGATAAGCTCAATGTATTTATCCACGTGACGAATAACCTAAGTTTCACGGATGCGGCCAAACAATTACATATCAGCCAACCTACCGTTAGTAAAAACATTCAAGATCTTGAACGAGAGATGGGAGTTCAGTTATTTGACCGCAGTGGGGCAAGGCCTCGATTGACGAGCGCCGGTAAAACGTTGTTACCCTTGGCGCGCAAAATAATACGCCAATCTATTGAGATGCAAGAGTTAATGTCCTCTTTGGATGAGAAGTTTGTGGGCGAGTTGAGAATCGCCTGCAGCACAACAGTAGGAAAATATATTCTTCCCCAATTAGCGGCACGTTTGTGCCATCTTCACCCAGAGATTCGTATCACAATCTTGAGGTGTACACCGGAGTACGTAGTCCTCAATCTGTTGGACGGAGAAGCAGATCTGGGCGTTATAAGCTATGAGACCTGCAGCGCCGACCTGGATTGCCAGGAATTCTTCGAAGATTCGATCGCCTTGATCGTCCCAGCCGCTCATCCTTGGGCATCTCGACCATCTATAGATCCAGAAGAACTGCTTAATGAACCAATCATTATCCGTGAACCAACCTCAGGAACGCGCCGCGTGATGATGGAACAACTAGCTAAATTCGACATCACCTTAGACGATTTAACCGTATTTCTGGAGCTTGGAAATGCGGAAGCCATTGTCGCCACGGTCAACGCAGGTTATGGTGTATCATTCATCTCAACAATGGCAGCATCATGCCCTCTTAAGTACGGCGACGTTGTACAAGTGCCTGTCAATGGTCTTGAGTTACGTCGTAAGATTTTCATGGTGCGCAAAAGCCTCGACACACCTAACCGTGCGCAAGAAGCGTTTTGGAGCTTCTGCCACGATCCGGTTAATACCGATTTGTTAAACATGGCAGGACTTACGGTTAAATGAACAATAGGTATTCACTTCTCTAAAGCAAACGGAAATTGGCTCCTCAAGTCGCAGGAGCCTTTTTATTTTGCTAATCGAACCGCGGAAAAGCCTTATTCGGAGAATTTTCTAAGCAAAGTGGTGAACGCCGATTCTGCTACTTCAACAACCATCAAGAATGAGGGACTCTCTTAATTTCAATGCACTCATCATGCAAAATTTTTGGATCGACTCCCTAATTTTCCAAACCGAGAACACAATTTACAGTCTTTCCATCCTGAACCGGGATAGTGTTGAAAAGACCCACTTGATTGGGAATTCCTTTCGGTGTACTGAACTTCTCTAGCTCACCTTTGGGCTTCCATTTGTCTCTAGCTGGCAAAAGAAAATATGAACCTCATTATCGGTGGCGTTACCCGACGAAGCAAAGATAAACTCTGCCTCATACTAACAAGCTCATGAGTTGGGTACACTTGCTGATCAGGCGCTGACCGATCACCTTTGTCAGTTCTTTCATGAAGTAATAACCGTAAACAGGGTTATCGTCCAGCAGTTGGCGCAGCGCTACGCATTCAAAAGCTATTAAGTGAGTCTTCTCTGCGGTTTGCGCTCCCAGGTGATAAACATAAGGTGCAACCAGTGCCGACCAGCCCACTACTTCGCCATCACGAAGTGGTTCCAAACTCTCCACCCGCTGCTCGCCAATTTCACCAATGTTCATCGTTAAGGTAACGCCCCCATCCAAAACAATGTACAGGGTCTTGGCAACCTCGCCTTCGAAGAACAGTATGGTATCCGCTTCTGCCTCTTTTTTATGGGCAAGCATAGCCATTTTCTTCAACATTTCGTAATCCTGTCCAGCAAACAATGGATATCGACGTAATAGCTCAGGGGAAATCATTTAACACCTCCGTTATAAGATTGTGAGAATTGGCTGTCATATTGTAGATATCTATGCCAAGGTTAATGTACTCATCCCAAACTTGTCATCAGATTCAGCCTGCTGCGTCTAACGCTCCGGCAGCTTCTTCTGGTAGAGCCTGGGTTTTTTCTTTAATCTTCTCGAAGTAGATCTCAAATGGTTGGTATGCTAAGCGCGAATATTTTCTAAAAGGCACTTCCAAAAACAACATAGCGGCACTCATAACAATCAGGATTTATGTGTTAGGTGGATATTCCAGGTGGGTTTGACCAGCAGCGTCAGCCCTGCGGCAACCACCTAACAATGTTGCAAGGATTAGGATTTTCGGTCTTTGATAGATTTCTATCGATTCCATGGGCAAATTTCCTCTATAATGGTATTGTTGCGAAAACCTGCCTCATGATCCTCAAAAGACGTCCTTCTGAGGTGCCCGAAGTAGAAGCGGGCAATTCTTCATTAACTCATTCTTGTCGATGCAGTAGTAAATCGTCTGACCTTCCCGTCGCGAGGTCAGGATGCCTTTGTTCTTCATCAGGTGTAAGTGTTGTGAGGTGTTCTGCAATGAACCATTCACAGATCTTGCAATATCCCCCACCGACAATTCACTGTCAGCCAAAGACCACAAGATCAGCACACGCTGGACATTGCCAAAAACCTTGCAGAATTCGGCTTGGACCACTGCCTGATCTCGAA
>CBFDCK010000260.1:0-2581 GCA_965603285.1 uncultured bacterium | reverse complement strand
GCGGTGCGACCCTGAATCGGCGCATCATCCAGGCGAATAGCCTTTGGAAGCAGCCTGCTCAAATGGAGGCTCGCTTTTTGGGTGCCCTTCCCAACGCACATGCCAACGACTCTCGCATCTCCCGGGAGTTTCCATGCCACCACACCCTGCCCGTAGCGACCCTGTTTGGGGAACTGTTTTGGAATGACCCGTTTGGCATGCCCGTCGGATGATATCAGGAACACCTCTCCAGCTTGGGGGAGCAAATCCATTCCGACAACCTCATCTCCATCCTGCAGCTTAAGTCCCATCACACCTGCCGCAACAAGCCCCATCGGTCGCACAGCCGCCTCACTGAAGCGGATTGCCATTCCATGCGCGGTCCCCATTAATACTTCGTCCCCTCCGCTGCTGAGCCGTAAGTTGATCAACTTGTCATCTTTATTGACTCTTACCAGCGTGAAAGTGTCAGCAGACGCACCTGGGAGTTCACTCAAGGCTGATTTCTTCACCAACCCTTGTTCGGTAATTGTCAGCACATACCAATCACCAAGACTGATAGCTTGGGTATCTTTCCTTTTTTGGACGGGTAAGGCAAACAAAGCCGCCAGTTTGTCGTCCTCCTTCAGCGCCGATACTTTTGTTAGGGCAGCACCATCCCTGGTAGTATCAGATTCTGGGATGGCGTGCATCGGAAAAGCGGCTGCTGTGCCCTTTTCGGTTACCAGGTACAGGGTATCGCGAGTGTTCGCCCTGATGATCCAGCCAGGAGCCTCTTTGCCGCTCAATCTGGGCATTTTATTTTCACGGGTTCTGGAGACCAAGCCATCTTTAGTGACTGATATCCAGACCGTCTTTTCGGGGGTTAAATCGGTAGTGGTAAGCACAAATCGTTTTGAATCTTTGGCGGAGAGTTTTACAATGTGCGTCTTGCGACGGTCGGCATACTTCTCTTTTACAGCTTGTAACTCGTCGCTCACTAATTGGCGCATTTTCCTGGGAGACCTGAGCAGCGCTTCTATTTCTCTAATACGTTTTTTGATCTCCCGGTATTCCAGGTCAATCTTCTTTCGTTCCAATGCTGCCAGTCTTCGCAGCGGCATGTCGAGTATTGCATTCGCCTGGAGGACACTGAGTTTGTATTTCTTCCTCAAGCGTGATCGCGCCGTTTCCACATCTGCTGACCTGCGGATCAGAGCGATAACCTCTTCCATGTTCTGCAGAGCAACCCGCAGTCCTTCCAGAATGTGGGCTCTTTCTCGCGCTTTCTTCAGGTCAAATTCACTTCGCCGGCGGACAATCTCCAGGCGGTGATCGAGGTAAGTCTTTAACAACTGCTTCAGACTCAACAATCGTGGTTCGCTGTTGACCAGGGCAAGCATGATGATGCTGAGTGTGGTCTGCATGAGTGTGCGCTTGTAAAGGTCTGCCAGTACAGTTTTAGGGTCTGCGGCTTTGTTTACCTCGATCACAATTCGCATACCCTCTCGATCGGATTCATCACGCAGGTCTGAAATCCCTTCCAGCTTCTCTGCGCGTGCCAGGTCGGCAATTCGCCCTATCAGGGATGATTTATTGGTCATAAACGGCAGTTCGGTGACGATGATCCGGTTGCGCCCGCGCCCCATCTCTTCCAGGTGTGCGCGTGCCTGAACGGTTATTTTCCCGCGCCCGGTGCTGTATGCACTGGCCAGACTGTCCCCATCGGGATCCTGGATGATCACCCCGCCGGTTGGAAAATCGGGTCCGTGCACAAACTGCATTAGATCTTCCACCCCGACATCGTCTAATTTATTCCACCTGGTCAGCAAATATTGGAGTCCATCGATCACCTCACCGAGGTTGTGAGGGGGGATGCTGGTTGCCATACCGACGGCAATACCGGTTGCGCCGTTAACGAGCAGATTCGGGATGGCAGCTGGCAGCACGGTTGGTTCAGTGAGCGTACCGTCGAAATTCTCGTCGAAATCAACGGTATCCTTTTCGATATCATCCAGCATATGCAATGCCGGAGCTTGCAGGCGGGCTTCTGTGTAGCGCATAGCGGCTGGCGAATCTCCATCAATGCTGCCGAAGTTGCCCTGCCCATCTACAAGCTGGTAGCGCATAGAAAAGTCTTGAGCCATGCGCGCCATCGCGTCGTAAACCGCCATGTCGCCGTGGGGATGGTATTTACCCAGCACCTCACCAACGATGCGGGCTGATTTCTTATGCGTAGAATCCGGACGTAAACCCATATCGTACATGGCATACAATATCCGTCTATGCACAGGCTTCAATCCGTCACGAGCATCAGGTAATGCGCGCGCAACGATCACGCTCATCGCATAATCCAGGTATGCATTCTGCATCTCTTCTCTGAGGTTTATCTTTTTTACTAATCCGATCTCCATGTGCGACTCCAAGCGGGCGGTGTAGATTGCGATGCTGCTTTTTTGCTATTTATAATTTACCACATAGCGCAAGGACTTCACAGGGAGGATATTCACCCCCCTCCGGCTCCCCCCTGGCAGGGGGGAGAGTTGGCAGTAAAAACCACTGGGCAGCAAAGAACACTGGGCAGTAAAGAACACTGGGCAGTAAAGAACACTGGGCAGTAAAG
>CBFDCK010000259.1:0-2632 GCA_965603285.1 uncultured bacterium | reverse complement strand
TTGTGGTTATCGCCTTCGTAAGTATAGTATTCCACGCTGCCACCAACATCCCTGATCTGTTTTACCAGGGTGGTCGAGAATTCGATGGGTACGCTTGTGTCGGCTGTGCCATGGTGTAACTGTACGGGTCCAGAGAGGTTCTCCAAATAAGAATTCGCAGAGATCGAATCCCAGAAATCCGGGTTCTCTTCGGGAGAGCCGAATGTATCGTTGAGGATTGTGCGCCACCATCGGGCTCGAACGGGTATTACAGGTGTGGGGATTGAATTGGGTCGTCTCCATTTGGATATTAAATCCGGGTAGGAGGCGACTACACCAGCCCAGATAACCCCTGCTTTAATGTCTTCGGAAACCACCAAAGCTCGCAGTGTAATGTAACCTCCCAACGAATGACCCCACATCCCAATCCTATCGGGATCAGAATCGGGGTGCATTTTTATTGCCGCCACGGCATTGAGAACATCAATGGTGTAATCTGGGTTCCCATATGCACCCCTGGCAACTCCTTCAGAATTGTCGTGGCCGCGATAATCAGATCGAAATACAATGTAGCCGTTTCGGGCAAAAGCGTCGACATAGTCTATGTAACGTTCCGTTGTGCGGTATTCATCTGGAGGGATGTAACCATGGTTGAAAACTACCACAGGCCAGCCGCTTTCGGGCTTCTCCCCAAATGGCACAGTCAAAAGGGCATTAATCTTCAATCCTTCTGATCGGTAAGATGCTATATAGCGGTCGTAATTCACTCCCGGGTCAAGCGTCTGTTCGATCACGACCTCGCTTCCTGGGTACTCCTGCTGCCTTAGATATTCAATTGTCAGAGGATACGGGGGTGATAGGGTGGGGGTCAGGGTCGCCGCGGGGATCGGAGTGGTTTGAGGGGCATACGTGGGCGTAGGAACGACAGGAGTTGGCGACGAAGAGACCTCTGTGACGGGGGTCACTTGTGGTTCATCACGCGTGTCGGCAATTGCCTCACTGAATGGCTGTGAGGCTTGAAATAGTGCACTGCAGGCAGGTAATATTAGCGCCACAGATAATAATAAGAGTAATAAGAGCTTTTTGTTCATATATGGCATTTATTATATCCAATAATCTTCCATCTTTGGATAATAAAGCTATTAACGATATATCAGAAATTGAGTAGTGCTCTGTCAAATATAATAGATTAATATATCATTGCTGAAGCACACGAAGTATGCCGCATCCGCTCTCTGCAAATCAAATCACACTCTAGTAGCGAAAGCTAAGCTTTCGCTAAGCATACTTCGTGTGCTCTTACGAAGTATGCCGGATTCCGCATGGCACCATAAACTACCGTTAATTAATGCCGATTAAATAAAAAAAGGGCAACAACCATAAATTGCCCTTTTTTAAAAATTAACTGAAATCTTTATGTTTTGTTTTTATGGTTGAAATGGAGGCGGATCTTGTACTTGTACTTGATTCACTGCTCCCTCTCCCTTTTCCCCCATAACCTTCCCGCCACCAGCAAATGCAGTCGATATCGAGGAAATCAGGAGTATCGCCACTATCATCAATGCAAAGATTTTGTTTTTCATTTTTTATACCTCCAAGTGAAGTTTTTCGTTTTTATACATCCAGGCGACAATGTTAGCATGTGTGCGTTTGAATGTCAAGGTTTTTTCTATAAGCTATAATTAATGCAAAGAATATTAAATTGTATTAATTTTAGTTGAGATTCTTTAACAAGCCAAAACCTCCCGCAAGTTTGAAACCTGCGGGAGGTTTTGGCTCTATATAACAATAGATTCTTGATTAGAATGATCCTAAACCCAGGAGATTACCTTCCGGATCCTTCAACCATGCCATCCTGACACTTCCCATCAGAGCGATACCGCGTTCATCAGTCTGGAAGTCATCAAAATCATACTGCTCGAACTGAACACCTTTTGCTGCCAAATCGACGACAACACGATCGAGGTCTTTAACTTCGAAGGTTGCAGCAGTATGTTCAGCTTTAGTCGCCTCCCTTTCATAGACCATGATCTGAGTGCCTGCACCAGCTTCCAGGATGAGCACGCCTTCCAGGGGTCTTGCTGCCACTGATAAACCCAGAACTCGGGTATAGAACTCCTCGGCGCGTTTAAAGTCTACCGCCGGTATTGTTGCCAGTACTTTACTTGATCCCAACATAGTATTACTCCTTTTATGAACCCGAACGAATTTATATTAAAACAAATTCTACCATAATTATCCTAATATATTCAGCTTTCCATCAGTTCACATAATGTTCTCATTTGTATCGTTCATGAAGTCCATTTCTGGGCGCGAATCAATTAATTCCCCCACGAGTTAAAAAGTGATATTTCTTACCTCTGTCCGAGACCTATCCCTGGCACAAATCCAAACCGCCCTGTACCCACCGCCACTGGTGGGTAAATCATGACTCCCGAACGAGAACCATCAGTGTAATGTCGTCAAACTGAGGAGCGCCGCTCATAAACCCCTGAATCTCCGTCTTTAGGGTTTCTTGCACACTCTGGGCAGAAAAATCTTGCCCTGTTGGTAAGTTTTCGTTCGCTTGCGTACCCACGTCGGCTCGCACAACCTCCAGCAGCCGCTCCTCGCCAAAAAACAGTTCTTGTGCATTTTGCGCATCAGTGACACC
>CBFDCK010000258.1:0-2654 GCA_965603285.1 uncultured bacterium | reverse complement strand
GCAGCCGCTCCTCGCCAAAAAACAGTTCTTGTGCATTTTGCGCATCAGTGACACCATCTGTATATAGCACCAACACGTCGCCAGGCGCGATCTGCACAGACTTCTTTTCCCAGACCACGTCTTCAGTTACACCCAGTGCCATCCCCGTTCTGCGCAGCGATTGAACCGAGTCGCCGTCTTGAGTACTAAGAAGATACGGTGGATTATGTCCGGCGTTGCAGTAGGTCAACGTTCCAGTGACTGGATCGAGGATACCGTAAAAGACGGTCACAAACAAGTCTGCACGAGTATCCAGCAGGATACGCCGGTTGGTGGCACTGAGTACAAGTTCGGGTTGTGAATTATATTCGGCAGCGTAGGTACGGATGAGCGTACGGCTCAAAGACATGTACAATGCCGCCGCCATACCCTTGTCGGCTACGTCCGCAATCAGTATTCCCAATTGCCCATTCGACAAGGGGATGACGTCGTAAAAGTCGCCGGAGGTCTCTCGTGCCGGTTTCAATGTTGCCGCCAGTTGCCAGCCGGGGATGTTTGGTAGGTCGTCAGGCAAAAAGCTCTTCTGTATCTGCCATGCCAGGATCAGTTCTTGTTCGACCCTTTGGTTATCCAGCGTTTGGGCGTGGACCTTGGCCCTGTGCAGCGCCGAGGCGACTTGTGCCGCAAGTGATTGCACGGCGGGCAATAGATTGGCGATGGTCTCAGGTTGCCAGCTACGCAGCAGACAGATTCCTCCTATGGTTTCTGTGCTTTCAACGTCAAGTATTGGGGCTGCCACCACAGCTTCGCTGGTTGGTTGTTCCCCCCAGGGCAGCGCTTTGCCTGGTAGAAAGTAATGTGCCTCAGGGGTTGTATGTAGCCATTCCCAGGTCGAAGCGCTGACCGTTAGTCGTTCCTGAGGCACAAGTGCCCCCTGGGGGAGATGGTGTAAAAGGGTCTGGGCGGGGAAGAGCGGATCACGCTCTATGTGGATTTCTATCATGCTTAACGGAAACATGTCGGAGACGTGTTCTTCCAACACATCGGGCAAAGTGGAAGCGTCGGGGGGGGCGTTGAGTATCGCGCGGCCCAACTGTTCCAATTTCTCTAATTCGCGCGATCGTTGCTGGCTGCGCCCAACCGCCTGGCTCAAGTGGTGGGCCAACCAGCTTGCCAACAGCAAACCAGAGACAAAAAATAGATACACTCCTACACCAATTTGGGCATAAAGGCCAGCCGCCAGGACCGCAAAAGGACCTACCATAATCGGCCAACCTAGTGCACTTGCCCAGAATCTGGTATATGCCCTCTGTGAATCTTCTGTCGTAGATGTCCTGAAACGTTTAAAAAAGATCAAAATTGGTACCCAGACAAGCGCTGGCAGCAACCACCAGACGAACGTGGCGAAAAAGGCCGGCAGAATGCTATCAAGAGTCAATCCTGGTTGAGGAAAAGCGCTGCCCAGTGTGCTGCTGCTTGTCCAATGCGCGTAAAGGGTTAGCGCGATCAAGCTGGTGAGAATCTCCATAAGGTTGAATGCAAAGTTCCGGGCAACACTCCAACGCCTCTCGATCGAGGGTGATCTCCACCACCGGCGCGCGAAAAAGATAATTCCATGCAGGACAGCCAGCCACAAACCGCTGGGACCGAATATCAAGGCCGCTGACCATGTGATTACAGATGTGAAAGACGCTTGCCAGTCGGCATAGGTCCCCGGCATGATCTCGACGAAGAAATAAAAATCAAGTCGCTCGAAAACAAATAACAAGACCAGGAAAAGGGACAGCATTAGCCATTCTGTACGCATTAGAGCCAGGTCGGTGACGGCTGTTAACCACACAAGACCCACCATTGCCATTGGAACCGCGTACAAAAATCCGGTGACGTTATACAAACCTGATATATAATCAGACCCGCTCAAAGTTTCTATCTCGGGCCAAAGTTTCCTTGCAATGGCTTTTAATCGCTTTTCCATTTTCTCGAGTCTTCTCCGCTATTATGCTCGCCAGCGCCCTCCACTACCGAATTTTGATCAAATCTACGCTCAAGGTAACCCGTCCCGGTTCCCTCCCGCAAGCGTTCGAAGCGAATATGGTGGATGAGTTCTCCGGCTGCCATTGCAGTCTGACCGGGCTCTTGAAGGAAATCTGATAGTTGGATGGTGCGTTCACCATTCAAAGATACCAAATGGACACTTGCGTTTACTACAAGCAGTGGCGGGAGGGTGTCACCGGCAGGAGAAGCGTTCCCGATGTTGCCTCCGAGTGTGCCGCGATTTCGTGTTTGCGGTGCCCCAATCAAGGACGATGCCTGGACCAGTGCTGCGGCTTCACGTTGGAGCAAGCTGGAACGGACGATGTCATCATGGGTGATCAGAGATCCGATTCTAATGATCCCGCCATCGCCATCAATGAAACGCAGCTCAGTGAGGCGTGTCATGTCAATCTGGTGCTGGCTTTGAAAACGTCCGTCCCGCATCTGTGGGATCACGTCGGTTCCACCGGCGATAATCGTTCCCCGGGTTTCGTCGAGAAGCCGGAGTGCGTCCACGATGGTCCTGGGAGAGTAGAATGAGCATCTTTCCATGGTTATCTTAAATTAGGAGATCGAGTACTTTGGGCGGAAATCGTATGTGTATCATTCTTTCTGTAATTATTTCAGGTCTGGTGTATCCT
>CBFDCK010000257.1:0-2666 GCA_965603285.1 uncultured bacterium | reverse complement strand
GTGGCGCTGCGCGCTGGTTTGCCGGTCGTCGCTTACGGTCGCGGTTACGCCGCCACCGCTGCGCTCCGCCTTCGTTGACACCTTGTGGAGTACTATGAATTCGAAACCTGTACATTTTTCCCCACTGCCGAACCCCCATTTCTCTCCCCATTGGCGGTATAATCTCTCAAAATTATCGGCAGTTTTGCCACAAGGAGATTATTATCATGCAGCTTGGAGCATTTTCTATCAGTTTAGCGGTAAAGGATATCAAGGTTTCCAAGGATTTCTATGAGAAGTTTGGATTCCAAGTCTTCCACGGTGATATAACACAGAACTGGTTGATCTTGAAGAATGATGACACAACGATCGGTTTATTTCAAGGCATGTTCGACAATAATATTATGACCTTCAACCCGGGTTGGGACAGCGATGCAAACGAGCTGGAAAAATTCACCGACATTCGCCAGCTGCAGCGGCAGCTTCGAGATTTAGGTGTGAAGTTCGAAAATGAGGCCGACGAGGACACAACGGGTCCTGCAAGTTTTGTGGTAGTAGATCCGGATGGCAATCCCATCCTTGTCGACCAGCACGTCTGAAGATCAGAGGTGAGTGGATTAAAATCAATGAGATGGGGTCAGGTTTGTACAGATGGATCTCGTCCTGACTTTGTCAAAGAAGGCGTTTGCGCATGGATGTACGCAGGTTTAGGTGATGAGAGTTACCAGGTGGGACAAAAATTTCGGTATCCAGAAGATTTGGGGGAGATGTGTCCCTGGCTGGTGGACAGCCTGACTGGCGTAGTTCGTGCACTCGAACATGGCGGCAATCTGTCCTGGAAATACAAGGATACACCCATGACCACCACGAGTCGGCCTAATATTTTCGCTTGGGAAAACTGACAAGATGCTGAGTTTGTGATTTGAGATAAACACGGTTAAAATAGATCAGTGTTTGTAAAAATACGTTACCAACTGCTCCAGCTCAGTTCTATTCAACTAGCCATCCTAACCATTTGGGCGTTGATGATGGTTTCGTTACCAATTGCCGATTGGTCAACTGGCTGGTCGGCTATGATTGGCGCGATTACGGTGGGGGTAAGTGTCACAGCAGGGCTCGTTATAGCTCTCTTGTGGGGAGTTTGGGGCGCCGCCGCCACTCTGCGAGTTGCAGGTTCAATCTTAGCCCTGAGTTGGGCTGCCGAAGTGATTGGCAACCGCACTGGTATTCCCTTTGGCACTTACAGCTACTCGGATACGCTGCAACCTCAAATTCTCAATGTCCCGTTGCAGATTCCACTCGGCTGGTTGATGATGCTGCCGCCTTCCTGGGCGGTCGCGCAAGCGATTGCAGATCGGATAAAGCCTCGCTGGAAATTCCCCGCATTCGTTGGCTTAAGTGCCCTGGCGATGACGGCCTGGGATCTGTTTCTGGATCCGATGATGGTTACCTGGGAAATGTGGGTTTGGGATAATCCCGGCAGTTACTTCGGTATCCCCTGGATCAATTACCTCGGCTGGCTGCTGGTTTCCGCACTTATCACTATCCTCATCCGTCCGGGTAAACTACCGGTTGCTCCGTTATTGATCATTTACACCACTATATGGCTGCTCAAATCGGCTGGGTTAGGTTTTTTTTGGGGCATTCTCGGTGCAGCTATTGTCGGTAGTTTTTTTATGGGGAGCATCACAGTTTTGGCATGGCGCGCTTTTATTAGAAGGGATTAGGGCAGGCTCTTTAGGGATGGGCGGGATTGGACCTAATGTCCCTATATTTGTGGGAGGAACAGTTTAGTGCGCTCTGACCTGCCCCCCAGCAACTTATCAATTTTATAAGTTAATATTGTGGGTCAGGTAATATGGATTATATCGTCAACGCTATATGGTGTTTGTCTGTGTATATCAGGTACCGATGAACAAGATCATAAACCCCGATACGAATAAGAATTACTTAACCGTAAGTACTTAGGAAGTTGTCTGTCATACCTTAATTATCGAGCTTAAAAGTCCCTGGGAGAATGGCCAAATTGAATCGTTCAATGGCAAGATGAGGGATGAGTTGCTGGCAAGAGAGATATTCTATTCTGTGAAAGAAGTACAGGTTTTGATTAAGGTGTGGTGCAAGCGTACAATACGATCAGACTGCACAATTCACTCGGTTACCGGTCATCAGCTCCGGCTACATTAATGGTTCAATCTTCCCAAATTCAGCAGGTTTGACTAACATTTTTAACTGGTACAAATTTTGGGGGCAGACCAAACGTGTCGACTCTACAGAATGGTCTACAATATCCACTCTTAATGTAACCAATCAATAAAGCAAACGACGCCAGGCGGGGATTGTTCCAATCAGCGCATACAATATAATGAGATTGACCCTTTATTCACCCCATCCAACTGCTAAAGCATATTACCCGCTTTCGCATATATATGAAAGGAGAACATCATGAAAATCGATCCTGGCAAGGTTTACAACATGCCGCTGGTGGCGGGTGCGATTTTTGAGATAGCTAACCCGCCTCGCTTTGTGTATGAACATGTTGAAAACCTGGTTTTGCAGTACCAGACCGACCCGGATGCTATTCAGAAACTGCTACCAGAGTGCTACCAAGTTGGAAAGGAGCCTACAGTCACACTTGGCTTCAGCCACAATGACGGTGTGGATTTCCTCGCGGGCCGCGGTTACCG
>CBFDCK010000256.1:0-2719 GCA_965603285.1 uncultured bacterium | reverse complement strand
GAGATGCCAATTACCAGGAAGATCGCGAAGTAGGAAACCGTTGAAGCGCTGCGCCAATTTGAAGATTTGAATTCCAATGTAATATTCCGCTCTGCCAGATGTTTATCGCCCACAACAGATAATAAACGTCATTTTATCATTCATCGATAGACTTGATAGCGGGCTTTTTTGCTAAACATCAAGCCCCTGACATCTTGTTCTTAAACTCAGTTAGAATCTATACGATTTCAACAACCTCCATGCCGTTTATTGGATCAAAGGCATCCATCCTTTGGATGCCTTAAGCATCTGTACTTTAGATGCCGGTGAGGGGCTCTCCGGCCCCTTTTCTAGCTGCGAAAGCGGAGCCAAGCTCATGTATCTTGAGCCGGCAAAGCTCACCGAAGTTGAGCCAAATATGCCACGGTGAACGAAGTTCACCCGGCCAAGCTCACGTATTTTGGAGTACGCCAGCATTTTGCGAGTGTAACGAGCAAATATGCAAGCTCACGTATTTTGAGCCGCCCACCGAAGTTGAGCCGAATATGAAGGAGCGAATTCCTCAGATAATGTATGACATCGCGTAAATGTAGATAATTTGTTATTTATTCCCGGCACCTAACAAATTGGTAAACCAGTTCACGTACAAAAACCGCTTTATAATGCTTGTAAGCGATTGTTTTAAACCCGAAGTCATGCTATTTTCAACATATCTAATGTCATAACTATAGCGACGGATAGCATTTTTGCGATTACATCATACCGGATGGATCACAGGGTTACGCGCGTATTTTTGCCCAGACTCACGGATTGGGTGGTGAGTTGTTCTGCTGCTTAAGCAATCCGATTTGGATTCGGATAACTATGGCAAAGAACACGAATTAATTGATAAGTTCGGTTAGTCCTATTCAACAACTCCAATCATTTGCCTCGCTTGCTTCTTTGATCTTTTCTTCCAGAAAATCTTGCAGGTCCTGAGGTATATTATCCTGCGCGTATTTGCGTATTAACCTAGTAAAAGTTATTCCAATCGTCCTTCATCAACGGCATACTTCTACTTCCAGCACTTCCAAGCAGATCGCGAATATCATCAAGGAACTTTATCGGGGTGAAAGAGTGACTGGCATTCTGTCCTCTCCCACCCCAGTCACCTGTAAAAGTGTTATGATTCGTCCTGTCCAAGGATTTTGATTTCCATTTAATACACGATGATAAAACAACACCTGCCTGCAGTCGTACTCTCCACATTGATGCTGACCGCCGCTCTTACCGTTGGTATGCACGCCTGGCTGTTCAGCGCCATGCCCTCCCTGGATTCCCTCCCCCAGCAGTGGAACAACCCCAGCGTACGCATTACCGACAGGGATGGAGAACTGCTCTACGAGATCCTGGGAGAGAACGGCGGTCGGCATATGGTCTTATCCCTGGATGCGATCCCAATCACTCTGCGCCAGGCTACCATAGCCACGGAAGACCGCTCCTTCTACAGCAATCCGGGCATTGACCCATCCGGCATCCTGCGGGCTTTGTGGACTAACCTAAGCAGCGGGGCAGCGCTTTCCGGCGGAAGCACCATTACCCAGCAGGTCGCCCGTAACCTGTTACTTGATCCCGAGGAGCGCGTCCAACAATCCCTGCGCCGCAAGTTGCGTGAAGCCCTGCTTGCCTGGCAGCTCACCCAGCGCTTCAGCAAGGATGAAATCCTGGCCCTATACCTGAACCAAACCTACTACGGTGCATTGGCATACGGTGTGGAAGCCGCCTCCCAGACTTACTTCGGCAAACCCGCCGCCCATCTCGACCTGGCCGAAAGCGCCCTGCTTGCCGGTCTACCCCAGGCGCCCTCTCGTTACGATCCTTTCAACAGCCCAAAGGCAGCCATCAAACGCCAGCAGATTGTGCTGGATCTGATGCAGAAGGCGGGTTTCATCGATGACCAGCTCCGGTCTGCTGCCGGGAGGCAGAAGCTTATCTTCAGCAGCGCACCCTATCCGATCAAGGCGCCCCATTTCGTCATGATGGTGAAAGACGAGATCGAAGCCAAGTACACCCAGGAGCAGATCCGCCAATTAGGGGGTCTGGTGGTGCGCACAACGCTGGACCTGGAATGGCAGACGCATGCTGAAAGTGCTGTGGCGTACCAGCTTGCCGAACTACAATCCAGCAAAGATAGCCTTGGTCACAACGTAAATAATGCTGCTCTTATCGCCCTGGACCCGCACAGCGGAGAAATCCTCTCCCTGGTCGGCAGCCCGGATTTTTTTGATGCCGAAAACAATGGTTCCATCAATATGGCGCTGGCCCCGCGCCAGCCCGGCTCGGCATTGAAACCGTTCCTTTACTCAGCGGCGTTGGATCCTTCTATTCCAGATCCCTGGACGGCGGCGACCATGCTGCTGGATGTGCGCACCTCTTTCACCACCCGCCAAGATAGAGCCTACACACCCATAAATTACGACCAGCAGGAACATGGTCCGGTCTCTGTGCGGCAGGCGCTGGCCTCCTCGCTCAACATCCCTGCGGTGATCACGCTCGAGCATATCGGTCTGGAGCGCCTCTTCCAGCAGTCTAGCCTGCTGGGCATCACCACCCTGCATGATCCGGAGCGCTACGATCTCTCCCTGGCGCTCGGCGGGGGCGAGGTGCGCCTGCTGGAATTGACCGCAGCCTACGGCGCGTTTGCCACAGGGGGACTGCGAGTTGAACCGCACGCCATCCTTGAGATCAGCGACTCACAGGG
>CBFDCK010000255.1:0-2728 GCA_965603285.1 uncultured bacterium | reverse complement strand
CTTTTCTCCTTCCGCACTGGCTAACGTTGTTACTAACGCTAACAAATATCGCTATTGTTTATTGGTTTATTCTTCAAGCAGATCGACAGAACATAGGACTTTTTGGTAGCCAATACGAACAATATATGGAAAGTGTACCTAGGGTAAATATCTTGGCAGGATTCCTTAAATCATTGAGAAAAGGGTAAGGCGGGGTTCTCTTGTCTAATCAATATTTGTACGTTCGGAGTTACAGAGAAACTCGTGAGCACAAATACATAGCAACAATTCACAAATCTCAGTGACTTGAATCGACTGTTTGCCAGATAGAAGAAATTGTGCACTATCAAAGAAATATGGAGGACAACCCTAATGCATTCTTCACTCAATCGCGGGTCTGTTGTGGCTGTATGCCAAAAAGCTGAGCCAGGCTTACCAAAATTGGAGGTCGATGCCATCCAACTAGTTGAAAACTTCGGTATTGAAGGGGATTACCATGCGGGCGAGTTTGTGCGACACCGCTACCTGGCAAAAAAAGATCCGAATAAACCAAATCTACGCCAAGTATTGCTTGTTGATAAGTCAATCCTAGCGGAGATTGCGCGCCAAGGTGTCCATCTTACCCCGGGTATGTTGGGTGAGAACATCACGGTAGAGGGAATCATGGTGATGACATTGGCGATTGGAACAAAGCTTGAGATCGGTGAGACGCTGCTAGAAATTACCGAGATACGCAATCCGTGTTTTCAGTTGAATGAGATGCATCCGCGTCTGCTCAAAGCGGTAGCGACCAAGGTGGATGGAAAGGTTCGCCGGAATGCTGGAATGATGACACGCATTCTTAAAGGGGGATTGGTACAGCCCGGAGACCCCGTAATTGTGCAAAGCAAACCAGTTGAATTTTAGCTTCAGATCGTTGAACGATAAAGGTTATGGTACTTTCTCAAATTATGTAAATGCGAACCAACCGCGCGTGTAGCAAACCCGCCTTCGGCGGAGGGTAAGCGGCGCAATTTATTCAAGAATTTCGCAATAATCAAATTGTGTCGGATTGCAAGAGTCGGGGATCCGGTTAGGCCCATATTATTCGTAAACCCAGAAAGAAGAAAGAGTTATTGCCATTCAACCAGCGAATTACGTAAATTGCCATAGAAATCGTGTTTGTTTGGTTTATAATGTCAGTGTTACCCAACAGTTCAAGAGCGTCATTGCGAAGCGCTAAGCATCTGTTCTTTGGATGTCCAATCCCCCCACAAACGAGGGGACTGCTTCGTCTGATAGGACCCTCCTCGCAGTGACACCCTTAGTAATAGTGTTTGGTAGCTAATAATCTTTATGACACAAAAAAATCCGAAACAAAATCAGGAGGTTTAGTAATGCACGAAAAAAGTATTGAGCTGCTTAACAAGGCGGTCGCGGAAGAGCTGTCCGCAACCCACCAGTACATGTATTTCCACTTTCACTGTGACGACCAGGGATATGATCTCCTGGCAGGTTTGTTCAAGAGAACTGCTATCGAAGAGATGGGTCACGTTGAGGCTCTGGCGGAAAGAATCTTGTTCTTGAAGGGCGAAGTGGAGATGGTGCTCGCTATGGATGTGGAGAAAATCCACGACGTGAGAGCGATGTTGGAGATGGGCAGGAAAATGGAGGCAGACAGCGTAAAATCTTACAATGTGTGGGCCAATGAATGTGCGGCAAACGCAGACTCGGCCTCGAAGAGGGTATTTGAGACATTAGTTGATGATGAAGAACGCCATTTTGACCAGTATGACACCGAAATGGAGAACATCGATAAGTTCGGTGATCGCTATCTGGCTCTACAGTCCATTGAACGCAGCAAAACCCTTTCTGCTGGACCACCAGCAGACTAACCCGACGACAAAAAGGTCACCTGCCAAACGGGTGACCTTTTTTCTTCACTCCTCAACGACGATCACACTTCCAACCCCGGCTTGAATAAAATCTTCCCCATATTCAGCTTTAAATCTGGCGATCACTTTCTCTCCTGTGCAGTGGCAGGGGGCGACCTTTTGTACGCCCAGGTCGCGGAAAGCATTGATTATCCCCTTTAACTGGTGATCGGATTTATCCCCTAAATGGAAGCCTCCCATCGCCAGGTAAACCGGATCGTCGAACATCTCTTTGGCTTTCTCCACGATCTGCACGATGCCCGGATGGGCACATCCTGTGACGATCACTAACCCTTTGCTGGTCCGGATGACCAGCGCCTGTTCTCGAATGCTGCCTCCCATCGCACCGGTAGTGTACATCCCCTGGCTGATCGAATCCCCTGGTTCGACCTGTAGGATTTCAGTAATCTTTGCCGTCTCCTGGTCGACATTGCCCCCAAAACGAGGGAAAACATAAATCGTGGGGCGTGCACCGCTCTCAAGCAAGTGAACCAGCCCACCAGTGTGGTCGTTGTGGGCGTGGGATAGCATGACATCCTGGATGCGGGACGTGTTAATACCCAGGATGCGCATGTTCTCCAGTAGCATCAATCCATCGCCTCCCGTATCGAAAAGCAGGATCTGGTCTTGGTGTTCTACCAGTGCGGCAAACCCCCAGGATGTTCTCAGGCGCTCATCGTAGGGATTATTGTCGAAGACGATGGTAATGGTCAACGGGCCCTTTGATAGTGGAGTAGTTATAGAAGCCTTCGGCGCGAGTTTTTCTGTTTCGGAGGCCGTGTTTGCAGGTCCTGGTTTCTGGGCTGGCGTTTCTGGCATGGTTGTTATGTCCTTCA
>CBFDCK010000254.1:0-2729 GCA_965603285.1 uncultured bacterium | reverse complement strand
GAGGGTGGGGTAAGTGACCGGAGACGGAGCGACCGATGGTGACTGAGCGATGCGGAGGCGGGGCGGAGAGCTTGCTCACATGTCCTTATTAATTATATGAGAGGAACTCGCGAGTGTGGAAGAGGGGCAAGGCTTACGAGGGGGCGAGGATTAAATGGGTGAAGACCGCAGCGGCGACGCCACAACGCGACGGACACCGCAGCGGGCATAACCCTAACCGAACAAAGAGGAGGGTCGGGGGGAGACTTCTAGTCATCACTCATTTCAACTAACTTTCTATAAATTTCTTGTAGAAATTAGACGATTACACCTTTTGAATATAAAATTTGAAATTAGACCACTACTCAGTAAAGATTTTGAAGAATTCCCACATGAAGTTTGGTCCGACGGACACTACGATTTCCGGCTGGGTTCTGCCATCCCGATATTGACAAGCAAAGGTGTAGATGCCTGGATCATCAATAGTAATGCTCATTATCAGTACCCCAACACGTTCCTGATCTTTCGACCCATAGGTATTGCTTTCCACGAAATCAGGTACGGCGGTAACCTTGGCGCCTGTTTTCTTCGACGTTAGGTCGCATTCCAGGGAGGGAGGTTGTTTGCCAGTCTCGTATTTCACGCCGTTCACGACGCTGCGATACTCGTAGTAGACTGCGTACGCACCGGACTTGGCGAAGGTGATATCAGCGGAACCAGGGACAATCAATTGTGTAAGATTGTCTACGTTTACTCTCTCCTTTAATGCGCCTGGGATTTTGGTGAATTTTTGATATATAGGCATCATTGTGAGCGAGCAGCCGAGAATGAGCGTGAACGAGCAACCGAGAATGAGCGCTAGAGCAGCGATCCCATAAGCCCAACGGTTGAGTTTGATTTTCTTGTTATTCATCCTTTATTTTCTCCTTTATAAACATTTATAAATCAATTTGCCAGGTATTTCCGGTCGGTGTGAATGCCAGTAATGCATAGCTCTCCAACAACCAGCCCCCCCCACGTTTCCAGCAGACGGTCTAACTATGCTCGTAAACGAGGAGTGCAAATCCATGCAGATTCAGGACCACCAGCACGAGCCAGGGGTTTTCAGTAAGCCGGAGCTTACCCGGCTTTGATTCGGTATCCGATATACTGCTCACGTTCTTATTCCACATTCCCATCATCTGGCAGTTGAAAGACATCGTCCACCGTTTTGCCAAACACTCTGGCAATCTTGATCGCCAGGATCAAGGAAGGCACATATTTTTCCTGCTCAAGGGCGATGATCGTTTGCCGGGTGCAGCCGCATAGGTTGGACAGTTCCTGCTGGGTCATTTCACCCTGCTCGAAGCGCAGTTTACGGATATGGTTATTGATCTTCTCTTTGGCCATTTCCGCTCATTTCTCTATACACCGCCAGTGTTGCCATGGCCTGCGCGAGCAGACCGAAGCAGGCGGTGATATACGCCAAGAACCACATCCACCCGACGGGCAAGCTGCCAGCGGTTTCATAGCTGAGGAACAAGGCGATGCAAACGGTAAAAACGAAGACCAGCACCGCAACCAGGGCAATCTCATTCGCCTGGCGGGCAATCTCCAGGTCTCGCTCGTCTCTGATCAGGGCTTTGCCATTTGATTTCTCTCGGGTCAGGTAGAGCATGCTGAAGTAACCAATGAACCCGGCAGCCAAGATCAACGCGGCGACCAGCATGCGAATCGAGTCATCCGCGTAGGTGGCTGCACCTCCGCCCAGGAAGAAAACCAACCCGAATGCCGCTGCAACCAGCCCCCAGATACCTAATTGATTACGCGCTCTAATTTTTGTTTGTGTCATCATTTTTTCTCCTTGTGTAAAATAATTCTTACATAGTGTAAGATAAATCATACATAATGTCAACGTCATTTTACATTAATGTATGATTAATACACTAGTAACCTGAGTGTAGCGTTTCAGAATTAGTCGGACCAAAAGGGGGATAGAATTAAGGGAGACTTCTGGAGCTTTGGAGCTCGAAAAAGGAGATCCCAATGACCGAAAAAGAAAGTACTTAAAAGAAGATCCGCAATATTCACCGACAGACACGCAAGAAGTATTCTGCTGAGGAAAAGATACGTATCGTGCTGGAAGGATTACGGGGTGATGAAGCGGTGGCCGAGTTGTGTCGTCGAGAAGGTATCAGCTCAGGTATGTATTATAAATGGTCCAAAGAATTTCTCGAAGCTGGAAAACAATCCTTGGCAGGCAATACCAAACGTCAGGCAGACAGCACAGAAGTCAAGGATCTACGGAAGGAGAACAACCAACTCAAGGAACTGGTAGCGGAGTTAGCGCTGAAGAACAAGGTACTCAAAAAAAGCTTGCTGGGATGGGACGATCTGACGGGAAGATGATGCGCCACACGCAAGCTGAACGGATGGAGATCATTCATTTGGTGGAGCATTAGGAGTTGTCGATCCGCAAGACATTAGATGAATTGGAAGTGCCTCGCAGCACCTTTTATAACTGGTATCACCGTTACCAAGAAGATGGGCACGATGGTCTGGCAGACAAGAAACCCGGGCCTCGGCAGTTCTGGAACCAGATCCCGGAGAGTGTCCGGGAGCAGGTTGTTGAACTGGCTCTGGCATACCCGGAGAAATCATCCCGGCAGCTAGCCTGGCAGTTTACCGATGAAGAAGAGTATTTTGTGTCTGAATCGAGTGTCTACCGCATCTTGAAAGGCTATGATCTGGTGCAGAGCCCAGCTTTCTTG
>CBFDCK010000253.1:0-2744 GCA_965603285.1 uncultured bacterium | reverse complement strand
TACGTCCGAGGTATTGGTTTGCTGTTTTTGATGTGGAATGTCCCATATTTCGTTGCAGTGTTGGACCCAATGAAGAATCGAGTTTCGTTGTACGAGGCGACCGTCATGCAGACGATCGGTTTGGTGGGAGAAACGCTGCTGCTGCTGAGTTTACCAGCCGGGCATCAGGCGCTTCACAACACCGTCAGACGGTTTATCCTGTTTGACGCTGTCGGGTTGGTATTGTTGTTGTTGGCTGTCTGGGTCACGCGGGTCACCAATGGGTGTAAAAAACCCATTATAAGTTCCAGTTGAATCGAAAACTTCAGCCTTCGAACTTGCCTCTTAGGTACGTATCGTTCAGCTGATACTCACTTTTTCCCTGTTCCGCAGTGATTGCACTGCAGCAAAAGTGGCGCGTGTCACGCTGAAAAGCTGCTCGTAGGGAATTGGGGGAGGACCACCGCTTAAAATCGCATTGGAAAAAGCTTCCCATTCGGCGCGGTGACCTTTGTCTTGACGCAGCCGTGCACGCAGAGTTCTGCGTTTTCCATCCGAGATCGTTTCGAGCGTGCGGAAATCGTTCAGCACGGCGACCCGTCCAGCACAGAAGGCTTCAATCCGCTCCTTGGGAAAGGATTTGTCACCGTTTGCCAGATAGCTGATAGTGCCTAGCGACCCATCCGGAAAGCTGAGGGTCATTACGACGTTATCCTCCCGGTAGCGCCCGCATTCGGGCAGTGCGCAGGCGGTTACTGCGGTTGGCGACTCGCCGACTAAGAAGGTTAGGAAATCCACAAAATGGCATCCTTCCCCAATAATGCGACCGCCGCCCTGATCGGGGTCATGCAGCCAGTGATCCAGTGGGAGATAACCGGCGTTCACCCGGTAGTGCGCTACCAGGGGTTCTGGACAATTGGTCAGAAAATCTTTCATGCGGCGGGCAAGGGGAGCAAAACGGCGGTTAAAGCCGACAGTAAGCAAGGGATAACGGATCGGGGTTATGGGTGAATTATTCTCTTCACCATTCTCCCTTTCCACATGCATTAATTGTTCGATTTCATTGAGTTCGGTTTCGTTGATCGCCAGGGGTTTTTCACAAAATACGTGCTTTCCGGTTCGGAGAGCGGATAATACCTGGCGGGAGTGTAGGTTGTGACGCGTTAAAACAGCGACCGTATTGATGTCCGGGTCGTTAATTATTCTGACTTCATCGCTGTCCGCGTAGGAAAAACCGTAGCGATCAGCGGCGTGTTGGGCGCTCATACCGGATGCAGAGGCAATCCCGAGGAGATGGATGTCCGGGATTTTACTCATTGCCGGTAGCATTACCGAAGTAGCAAATGTGCCCGCTCCCAAGACGCCTACTGAAACCCCCTTAATATCGGCTTCTGCGGGAGTAAGCTTAACTTGATTGCTCTCCCGAGTCCTTATTCTTGCACCCTTATCAATTTCTTTACCTTCCTGTTTTTCCTCCGGGTAGGTGAGCATTACCCCTAAAAATGGCTCGTCTTTTTTGCCGGTTATCAACTCATACGCCTCTACAGCCTGGTCAATAGGAAAGCGGTGGGTGATGAGGGGCTTTACATCCAGACGCCCTGCGGTCAATAAATCAACGAAAGCTTCCAGATTGCGACCTTCCGTCCAGCGCACGTAGCCAACAGGGTAATCGTGTCCGCTTTCTTCATAGGTTGGGTCATAGCGACCCGGTCCGTAAGAGCGGGAGTTGAGGAACGCGAGCTCCTTTTCAAAATAGACTTTTCGAGGGATTTCTAAACCGACTGCGCCCACTGCGATGACACGAGCCCGGTCGCGGGCAATAGCGCCGGCAAGTTCCACCGGATCGTTGGAGGTTGTGTCGGCGCAGATCAGGATCCCGTCGCATCCAATCCCTTTGGAAAATGCACCCGCAGCACTCTCAGCCTGGTCGCGGGTGACAGCCTCTGCACCCATCTTTTTTGCCAGGTCAACCCGCTCGGGATTTGGGTCTATTCCCAGAACCCGGCATCCAGCAGCGTTGGCGATTCCTGCGGCTAGGAGTCCAAGAAGCCCCAGACCGATAACTGCTACCCGTTCACCGAGCTGTACTTCAGCCAGACGAAATCCGTGTAAAGCGATCGCTCCAAGGGTTGTAAAGGCAGCCGATTCGTAGTCCACGCCATCTGGTAGAGGAGCCAGCAGGTTGATCGGTACGGCGGCGTACTCGGCGTGGACGGCATATCCGCCACCCGCACAGGCAACGCGTTGTCCCACATGGAACCCGGTTATTCCTTCGCCCAGGGCGACGATCCTGCCGGATGAGGAATAACCAAGCGGCATGGGTTGCTCCAGGCGGTTTAGAGCCGCTTCGGCTGTGGAAAGAACCCCCTCCCGGCGGGTTTTATCAAACACCTGGCGTACCAGGTCCGGTCGCGATCGCGCCTTGGCGAGCAGCGATTTCTCGGCGAATTCCACTATCATCCGTTCTGTGCCGGACGATACCAGGGAGCCAGCCGTTCGCACAAGCGCCTGACCAAATTGTGGTGTCGGGATGGGTACTTCAGCGACCAGCGTCTCGCCGGTTCGAAGATTCTGTAAGAGTTGTTTCATGGGAATTTAATCTTTGTCTGGTGGTCACATAGTCTAGTAGTCTGACAGTCGGGTCGTCGTTTAGTCTGGTAGTCGTGTAGTAGTTTCGTCTGATAGTCTATAGTCTCCCAGTCTAATAGTCAATAGCATCTCTTAAGCAGTGTTCTGTACTGCCGAAGCAGTGTTCTGTACTGCCG
>CBFDCK010000252.1:0-2804 GCA_965603285.1 uncultured bacterium | reverse complement strand
TTTTCTAATATTGCCCTCTCTTGTTTTTACATCCTTCTACCCACCCTCTTGCGCACACTTTGTTCGCGGCCTTCCGGGTTGACCCAGCCGTGCCTGACGATTCGTCAGGGCTTCGATTCGATCCTTGAAGGATGAGCAGCCAAGCACCAGTTCGTTATTCAGCGCCTGGCGTATCTCGTGCAATGGCTGATTCTCCATGGGCTGCCGAAACAACTCGCGATACGCTTTCCGCCGCTTATCTGCGGAACTGCCAAGCGCCAGATACGATGGATGCGGCGTAACGATCGGGTCCTGCTGTCCTTGCGCATTAGCCGCATAACTGGACCAGCGGTATTCAGCCGGATGATCGACCATCTTTGCACGAACAGCATTCATTTCAATATAACGCATGCAGGTCAGTAGATAGTTTTCGCTATCGACCAGGCTCGCCTTGAAGCGCCCCTCCCAAAGCGTGCCTGTGCGGCTGTAGCGCCGGTTGATGTAGCAGACGTAACGTCGCCCCAGTGCCTGCATCATCTGTGAAATGCCATAGGTATCGGTACTCGATACCAGCAGATGTACGTGATTGGTCATCAGCACGTAGGCGTGCAGTTGGCACGAAAACCTGGCAGCTGACTGGCTCAGGTCATCCAGGTAACGTTGGTAATCAGCTATAGTAAAAAAGCATGGCTCGCGATTGTTACCGCGTTGAATGACATGCTGGGGGATCCCAGGTAAATTGAAACGGGGTTTGCGTGGCATGATTCACCTCCTTGTGAACAACGCGCACGAAGATCATAGCATTAACGGTATGTTAGGGAATATTGCTCTCTGACCCTGGTTTTCCCGCCCAGTTTTCACTCCCTGCCCCAGCCCACACTAACATGTTGAATTAACAAAATAATCCCCAACTGTACCGAACATTCCCTAATCCAGTATAATCAATAACTTATTGATTATACTGGCCCGCATATTCCCTTGGTGCATCCCATAGCGGGGTGGATGGACGGCGAATTCCGACGAATGTCCAACTCAGCTCGGCAAGGCTCAGTTACCCGATCGAGTCGACTCAACCGACGTCAGCGGGTTGGGGGCTTGGCGGGGGCGCCATGACAATTCAATTAGTTACAATTCACACTTCTATGGGTGGTCTGTCTTGCAGGCATGCTTTTAGTGTCTATGGTCAGAGCAGTAGAAGCTGTCCTGAATAAAGTACGACACTATTCTTAGAAATGGGCTAAAGAGTTGCCGTTCCCCTGACACCGAAGACCATTAGGATTTAGTCGGAAAGGACGTTAATTCATCCCATACTTCAAGTCACCCGCTACTTCTTGCCTTTCTTTTTACCTTTGCCCTTGTTTTTCCCTTTACCTTTTTTCTTTTTGTCTTTCTTTTTATCTTTCTTTTTCTTTTTGTCTTTCTTGCCGTGTTGCTTATCACTGTCATCCACAGATTTAGTTATTCCGGAGGCTGCAAGCAGGTCAGCTGCTTCGGCGATCACCATGGCGGCACGCGTCTCGCTGAATCCTGGAATTGCGGCGATCTTCTCGACGGATGCCCCGGCAAGCGCATTAACACTGTTTATGCGATATTCGGCAAGCGTCGCAACCGCTGCCGGTCCGATGCCTTTGATATCAATGATGGCAAGTTTCATTTGATCTACTCCGTCAATCTATTATTCGTTATTCCCAGTCTTATTTATTTTTCGACCAGCCGCTCGCAAGACTACACCCGCAACAGCTATATAACCAAACGCTAAACTTCCGTTTGGGGTCGACTTTCACCGTACAGCCGGTTTCAAAGACCATACATTGATTTTATGCCCCGTGCATGAGGTTAAACTGCCGGGATCGACCAACTTCGGTCATACAGCACAACGAAAAACAGCGACCCAGAAGGACGCCGCATGGCAGCTGTTTGCGAATCAGCCCCAATCAATCAGGTCGTGCTCAATTATTTTCACGATTATTTGATCACCATCAACTTCACCCCTATAGCATGAAGTTAAAATCCCCCACTTCAATTAAGGCTGAATAATTCATACTTCCAGGAAAGGCGGTAACCAAAAGGAGGCAATACGACTATGGGCAATGACAAGAGCGGCTCGCTTTGGTCCAGGATACACCATTGGGCATACTGGAATATCCTGGTTGTGGGCATGGTGGTGGGGATTATATTCTGGGGCGGATTTAATACGGCTATGGAAGCTACCAATACCATGACTTTTTGTATCTCCTGCCATGAAATGCGTGACAATGTCTATCAGGAATAAAAGGAAACGATCCATTACAAGAACCCTTTGGGTGTTCAGGCAACCTGCTCAGACTGCCATGTGCCAAGGCCATGGATCTATAAGATTGTACGCAAGATAAAGGCGACCAATGAGCTGTATCACAAGGCGCCAGGAACAATTAACACGCCTGAGAAATTCGAAGCACGCCGATTGCACCTGGCGGAGCGTGTATGGGAATCTATGCGCGCGACGGATTCCCGGGAGTGCAGGAACTGCCATGAGTTCAAATCCATGGATCTCAGTGAGCAGGACAGTTACGCGCGTAAACGTCATGAACGCGGCCTGGCAAAAGGTGAGACCTGTATCGACTGCCACGATGGCATTGCACACGAGCTGCCCAAGCTCCCGGTCGATAACGACAACCGCTAATATCCCTAAGTGGTCAAGAGTTACTTCAATGAAAAGTACCTATTACGCTGCATCCAGTTTAGATGGTTATATTGCCAAAGAGGACGGTGATGTCTCTTGGCTGGATGATTTAGTACCTTACCACTGAAATCTTGAACAAGAATACAAAGAAATACTCATGCCG
>CBFDCK010000251.1:0-2821 GCA_965603285.1 uncultured bacterium | reverse complement strand
ATAAGACTATATACCAGGCTTGGTTTTCAAGAAATCTACCAGTACTGGTATCGGGTACCAGAGGACTTAGTTGGGTAGTCGTTGATCAAGAGTCAATCGACTTGTATGTTAATCCGGTGTCTGCTGCTGTTGGTAGATCAGCGGTAGGAAGAGTCTGTAAGATTTCCTCCTGGTTACGATGTTCCGCGTCATAATCTTAATCCTTGAATTCCCTACAAACCGGCTCATTATCCTTCGTCCACCAGGTGAGCGAATCTGGGTCCTGGGTATCCCGGAAAGGATCTTTGTTCGACCAGTCGGGATTTTTGGGGTCCCAACCCGGGTTGAAAAAGAAGTGCACGTGTGGCCAATCGGTGCAGCTTTGACCCAGTGTGCCGAGGATCTGCCCCCGCCGGACGTGCTGACCGTCTTTGACCAGTAATCTGTCCAGGTGCACATAGCCCGTCTTTTGACCTGTGTCCGGGTGAGCCAGGCTGACCATGCGGCAGTTCCCGTGAGTCGTTGGGTCCTCCCCAACGAAGGCGACGATGCCCGGCGCAGCCGACCGTACATAGATTCCGATGATGTGCTGGTTGGTGCTGCCCCAATCGATGGCCGCATGCCCATCCGCCGTCCTGCTGCTCCCGTCAGGACCGTAGCCGATGGTTGTGTCGCCCAGGTAATTGCGCACCTGTCCTTCCCTGGGGTCCAGGTCATAACCGTGGTAATCGCTGATGAGCTCGCGGTCCTGACAGGCGAACACGTCCGTCAGGTAACCCTGCATCAATGCGATATTCAGGGGAGTATTTCCATTGATCGTCACCTCCAGCGGTTTGTCAACCGGCAGGATTTTAGTTTCGGGAAGATGCTGTTTGGGAACCTTATCGCCGTTTATGTAGTAAGCTGGCAGATCCACATAACCCTTTGAAATGCTGATATAGCGCATAGCGGTCGTTGGGTCATTCGTTGGACTGAAAACACGCAAATTGTAAGAGCCATTCTCGAGTTTGACGGATTTGTACGCACCGTTGTCTGCAGAGAGAGTGCAGGGGGCGCCATCTACGGTTTCAATGCAAACCCTGGCTCCAGCGATGCCCGGCTCATTTTCATCCTGAAGTCCGTTGCCATCCAGGTCAAAGAAGACCTTGCCGGACAGCGTACCGGAGTGAGATTCATCCGCTGTGGCATGAAGTGGATTAGCGCTGCTGCTTGCTTCCGGCGGTGGGATTGTTGTCTGGACTGTTGCTTTGGTTGGGAGGTTTGGGTTTTCAGCGCCTGTTATTTTTGAGGATTGTCCTGCTGGTGTGACCTCTGGATTTTGCCCCCCGTAGAATTTGGAACAGGCAGCAGAGAATACAGAGATAGTTAATAAGATTAATGTAAGGACGACCCTTGTTTGCCTTGGTTTCCCCCAGTAGTGAAACAGGTTCCTCAGCGAGAGATCATTACAAGCTTGGTGGAGGCTAGCCTCTTGCATGGCATAAATAATACCATGCAAGCATGGTGGAGGCTGGTCTATTGCATGGCATAAATAATACCATGCCACGTATGCACTAAATTGTTCTTGTGTTCAGTTAAACAGCATAGATTAATTTTTGTCATTGCGATTAAACAACCGTTCTCCCAAGTAGTGTCATTGCGAGGAGCAAGCATGCGTACTTTGCATGTCAGCGACGTGGCAATCTCCCGTTAAGTGATGAACAACCTAAAACCAGTTGGACTGCTTAGTCGGGTAGAACCCTCCTAATGAAATTCTTAAACTGATAAGTAGCTAGTGCTCTGTCAAACATCATAGATTAATATGTCATTGCTGATTAAGCATCCGCTCTTTGGATGCCGGATGCCGGATGCCGAAGCATCGTTTTCCAGATGCCGAAGCATGCGTAATTTCCTGGTTACGATGCTCCTCCCCCCTCCTGGTTACGATGCTCCGCGTCGTAACCAAAGGACGAAACGCTCTGCGTAAAACTGCGGCTGAATGAATAGTGGAATTTTGAGCATTATTCGCACTTTGAAGGACGCAGACTTTATTTGGTTTACATTCTAAAGCTGGAGTATTGGAACGAATTAGCGGATTCAACTACTCGGCGGAAGATGAAGGGCGATCGTGCATACCTCGTCACCCTGCAGTACGCTTTCCAGCACCTCCACTTCGACCGGCTCCTGCAGGATTTCCTCCCATATGCCCTTATAGAACCCCGCCCCGCAGTAGCAGTGTATCAGCGGCAAGGTTTCACCATGCCCAACCGCATCCCGAACGCGTGGGCAGTGGCAGTAGTATTCCCTCTTTTTCTGCGGGTCACTTTCGTCCAGGTATTGCACCAGGAAACCGCTCTTGGGGATCTTGGTGGCAGTGATCGTATTACCTTCTTTGATCCCCGCCAATCCCCAGCCCCGCGAGACAACTGCCTCGAAGTGCTCATCGCTAAGGTTGAGTACGTTTATTAAGAATCCCTCGAACTTCTCCTGCAGCATCCGGTGCGCCAGGTCTACATCACCGCTGGATTCGTATGCCTCGCGGACGTCCTGCAGATCCGATTTGGGGTACTGGCAGGCGCAGCCGGTCATGACCGCCCTGCACTGCGAATCATCTAGCAGGGATTCCAACTGCTCCATCGCTCCCTGCGTCCAGGTGATAACCTCACCGCGACTGGTGTCTTCCGAAAATCCTTCGCTGCCTACCATCACCTGTGTCCGTACTTTCTCCCCGACCGCCTCATCCAGGCAGTTGCAGAACTTGTCCAGCCAGGCGTGATCGAAATCAAATTCTTGCGGCATTATTCCTCACCCTCCCTTTTTTATACATAAATTGTACTATGTTTGATTGTCGCCCCCTTTCTCT
>CBFDCK010000250.1:0-2891 GCA_965603285.1 uncultured bacterium | reverse complement strand
CAATTCGACCCCTTTTCCCAGCCGGAACAAGGCTAATCCCCTGCCGCTGTATTCTGTTAATGCCCCGGCTACGATCTCGGTTTCCGCCTCTGGGGCGTCGAATGGAGGCAGTTCCAATTTACCCATCAGTCCGATCACCACTACAATGAAGCCTAAAGGTTGAGTGAGCATCAGCCATCTCTGGCTGGTGTAAATGGTGATTTCGCTGATCTGCCAGCTTCCAGCAGCGAGCGCCGAACCAAGTAAAGCCAACAAGAAAGGCGCTTCGTAGGAGAAAAGCTGCGTCAGGGTGCGGGTGGCGCCTACCAGCGAGAAGCGATCCATCGTGTTTGATCCGGCTAGACCCATACAAAGCGTCAGCAGGCTCAACAGGTAAATGGTCACGATCAAATCGCCATTGAAGCTGTGTGCAGGGGGGGCACCGAAAACCGGAACATATAAGGCAGCAGTGAGACCACCCGCGAGAGCAATCACCGGTAGAATAATGAACAGGTACGGGTTGCTGTCTTCTGGGATGACCTCTTCTTTCGCCAGCAGTTTTACGAAATCCGCCAGCGGTTGGAACAAGCGCGGACCTATGCGGTTCTGGTATTGAGCCAACAGTTTCCGGTCTACCCATTCGTAGAACATTCCGGCAGCCAGCAGGAAAAGACCGCTGGGGAAAAAAAGTAATGCGATAAGATTACGTGCGATTACCATAGTAATACCTTATCCCGTATTGTCTTAATTCTTCCCATGTCCATATGCTTGCCTTTTTTCCACGACGGTCAACGAGAACGGAGCGGTCATTACATGAAAAACAGGGATCAATGCCAGCCAGGATGACCGGAATATCGGCAAGCTGGCTGCCAATTGCCAGCTTTACGACCGACGTCATGTTGCAGATGGTTGGTGTGCGCACTCTAACGCGCTCCGGTTTGTCCGTTCCGTTGGATTTGATAAAGTAGAACAGCTCACCACGCGGTGCTTCGACCCGCATGATCGTTTCGGCTGGCTTTATTCTTCTGGGCATGCGCACCGTCAGTTCTCCCGATGGCAGGTAATCCAATATCTTGTTGATCAGGCGGCAGCTCTCAATCATTTCTTTAATGCGCACCACAAAGCGCGCTTCCAGGTCGCCGTTTGTCTCCAGGATGATTGTGGGGGGAATTTCCATGTACATTGAATAGGGCGCTTCAACCCGGATTTCGCGTGCTACGTTTGAGGCGCGTGCGGTTGGTCCGACTGCGCCGAGGACTTCAGCCTGGTTTCGAGTCATCACGCCAATACCGCGCGTGCGCTGCAAGAACAATGCATCACTGGTCACGATATCTAAATAGTGCTTCAAGCGTTCCTTGAGGAACTCGAGACCTTTACGTATCGCTTCATCCTGTGCGCTGTCGATATCACATTTGACACCTCCCAGCAAATTGGCGGAATAATTGACTCGATTGCCGCTCAATCCTTCCAGGATATCCATAACGCTTTCTCTATCCCGCCAGCTGTACATAAAAAGTGTATCAAATCCCGCTTCATGAGCAGCTACTCCCAGCCAGAGCAGATGGCTGTGGATCCTTTCCAATTCAGCGACCAGGACGCGGATAGCCTGCGCCCTGGGAGGGGCTTCTATGCCGGCCAATTTTTCGACACCCAGGCAGTAGGCTGTGGAGTGAATGTGTGAGCATATGCCGCAGATGCGCTCCAGCAGGTATTGGGTTTGCACCCAATTGCGCTCTTCGGCAGCCTTCTCAATGCCCCGGTGGGCGTATCCCAGGCGAACGAAAGCATTGGTGACGATTTCGCCATCGACCGTGATTGAGAAGTGAGCGGGTTCTTTCAGCGCCGGATGCTGTGGTCCGATGGGAACAGTAAATTGCCCGCCAGTTTTTTTCTTTTGCATTAATTCACCTTTGTCTGACTCTGCGCAGGCTGTGCCTGGAGTTGGAAATCTTTGCGAAGTGGATAGTCACCTTCTGCCCAATCATCGGGCAGGTAAAGACGCTCGGGGTTGCGCAATCCGGAGATCGTGATTCCAAACATTTCGCTCAATTCTCGTTCAAATGGTTCTGCTCCGGGAATGATATCGGTGAGAGTTGGTATTGAAGGAGAGGCTTTAGGGACATTTACCCTCAGCGTGATAGTTAAATAACCTGTACAAAAGTGATAGAGAACTTCCAGCATTTCCTGCTCGGCACCAAGATCTAATCCTGTGATGGCTGCCAGGTACCCCAGATGCTGGACTCGCAAACCTGTTGCCGCAACAACCAGTTCTTTCTTGTCCTTCAGGTAAAAATCAAGGCGGTCGGGCTCTGGGCTCTCCACTTTTTCCGACAGGTCCTCTACAATAAGACGGGCGGTCTGTAAGGCGGTCTGCGTATCCATTAGCTTCTTCCGTTCTCCAAAAAGGTTTCAGGCTCGTTTTCCGGTTGCAGGTCTACCTGAGCAGTGATTATTGGGGTGGGTTTCAAACTACCCAGCAGTTTGACAACACCATCGATGACCGCCTCCGGGCGCGGCGGGCAGCCTGGTATATAAGCATCCACCGGCAGCAGGCGGTCAATTCCGCCCATGACGTTGTAGCAGTCATGGAAGACGCCTCCGCTGAGAGCACACGCGCCGACTGCGACGACAAACTTGGGTTCAGGCATCTGTTCGTAAATGCGCAGCAAACGATCGCGCGCTTGACGTGTTATCGCACCGGTGCAAACTAAAACATCAGCATGCCGTGGGCTGCCCATCAGTTTGACTCCAAAGCGTTCCAGGTCATAACGGGGTGTCAACGTGGCTAGAATCTCAATATCGCAGCCGTTGCAAGAGCCGCTGTTGAAATGCAAGAGCCACGGCGAATTTATACGCCCCCAGGTTTTTATGTGGTCAAGCTGGCTTTTCCACAAATTCTTGTCAGATTCCAT
>CBFDCK010000249.1:0-2933 GCA_965603285.1 uncultured bacterium | reverse complement strand
CTACGGCGTTAATGGGGTGATCATTCTGCTCATGTTCTATGATGTCATCCGGCGCTTACGCCACTTAGAAATCCCTGAAGAAGACACCGGCTGAGAAGATTCCAATGATCGATCTTGCAGTCATTCAAGGGTGATTTCATCGTTCCCTAATCGTGAATTTATGAGCTGTTGCTCTACATTTGAGAGATCAAAGCATTCTTTATCGCTAAGGAGAAGTAAGATGGAAACAGTACGAGCCCAATGGGTTGATGAGCGCAGTAGACTTGATTATGCCAGGGAAGGTTTTCGGGAGTGGATCGCGGATTCGTTAGTTTTTTACCCATTGTTATTCATGGTGGGGGCAATCCTACTGGTAGTTTTCGCTGGCTCCGCAGACGACTATCTGGTGCAGCAGGAGAATATCAATGAATGGTGGCAGGCAAGTACAAGTATCGGTGTGACCATCTCCTCCCTGGTCACCAGTTCAATGCTTTCTTTCCTCGCGATCGTTTTCTCAATCTCTCTGGTTGCGCTGCAGTTAGCCAACCAGCAGTACTCCCCGCGGGTGATCACTATTTTCGAACGGTCTCTCACCACCAAAATCGCCCTGAGTCTGTTTATCGGCACGTTTGTGTATTCGTTCATACTGCTGATTTTTACCCTGAGGTCTCGTCTGGAACATGTCACGATTGTCTCCTTTTTGATCGAAGTCATACTGGTCTTTGCTTCCCTGATCATCTTTATCGTTTTCATGAAACATGTCATGTTGATGATCCGTGTGACGCACACCATATCATTGATTGCCGAAGAAACTCGTCAGGCTATCGAGGACACACTACCCCCTGAAAAAGCCTATATAGAGTGCCAGATTGAAGCATTTGGGAAACCTGACCAGATGATCCAATATAAAAAACCGCGGCGCAGCCTCTTTTCCAAAAGCTACACACACGGTGTTCTCAAGGGGATCGAACGCAGCACCCTGCTGCAGATCGCCGGTGAACACAATTGTGTTATCCAGATATTTCCCAGAAGTGGACAGTATTTAAATGAGGGTGATCCGGTTGTTGAGATCTATGGGGAATGCGATCTGAATGAAAAAAAAGTTCTAAAAGCATTCTATCTTGGACCTGAAAGGACGGTCTATCAGGATCCGGCATACGGTTTACGTATGCTGGTGGACATCGCTCTGCAAGCGCTTTCCCCGGCGGTCAATGCTCCCACAACAGCTCACCAGGTTCTCACCAGGTTGACCAACCTGCTGTTGTTAATTTCACAGAGACCGACCCAAACAGGGATTTACACAGATGATTCACGCGAAGTTCGATTGATCCAGCCTGTATTCTCTTGGGAGGATTACGTTGTAATATGCTTCACCGAAATTCAGTATTACGGAAAGGATGATCCCCATACCCGCCTGAGTTTAGCGGCCGCATTTAATTATCTTCTTGAGAGAGTTCCTGATACGCATAAGCCTGCTTTGGAACAGCAGAAGGAGGTTTTATTAGGAAGCATTATTGAGGAATGATGCAAATTTGAATTGAGTCACCCTTCCTTGCTCCATGCATGGTGCAACCCGGCGCAGATTGGTTAACACAGCATGGAAATAACAGACAAAATGGTATAAAAAATACCACTTTTGTTGTACATAGTAGACAAATTAACACATAAAATACGTTATGGACATACCCCAGCCCAACTCTTAATCAATTGGTAAGGTATGAGGCCGTAGTTGGATATTCTCGTTCTTCTAAATTAAAGGCATACAATTCTAATATTCAATAGCTATAAGTCGCCTTCCCTTGCTTCATGTCAGGTGCATCCCAATGCAACCCGGTGCAACCGGGTGCAACGCCGGTAACACAGCATGGAAATTATGGACTTCTTGGACGTTTTGACCCCCATATATGATGGTTGTATGGACTTTATACAGCCATATATAAGCTGTGGACAAAATGGACGAACCCTTAGCCTCAATCGCACTAAGGCGGACCGGGGTTCGAATCCCCTGGTAAACGGTAGATTTATATTTACTTGATCAGAAAATCCACAACAAAAGTGAGATGATCGCTTGCAGTTAATGAGTCGTCGGCTTCTAACCCATATTCAGCCAGCTTCTCCTCAGAAAGTTCAGCGGTGTCCAAAATATAATGCTTTGCCACATCCAGAACGCTGTCCGTGAAGATAAAGTAATCCAACCGTCCTGGAGTAAAAGAAGTTTTATCGTCTCGCCATGTGAATGCGTGGCGGGTTTCGGTATGACGAGAAAGCAAGTCTGTCAGTGACGTGCCATCCCAATCTGGGTCGAAATCTTCCCCATACTTATCTTCATTAACAATATCCCCATAGAGCAGGGTGTCCACCTGCTGGGCATACCCGACCAAATTCATGTCGCCTAAAATGATAATGGGTGTATTTGGGATGATATCGACTCTGTCACCCGGAGTTTTGCTGTCACGGATCAGCATCATTACTTCATCGATCTCGCGCTGGCGCAAATCATCCTGGTCGCAGCAGCGAAAATGGTTGTTGATAATGAGTACCTGTTCGCCATCGGGGAGTTCGATCAAAACCGGACTGGCTCCGTTTATCACCGGGAAACTGCCCTCAGCCGGTTCTACGATTGGATAGCGGCTTATGGTGATAAGGTCGCGCATTTTGTGGACATGCCATTCTGTACCAGGGAACCATTGTTCCAACTGGGTTTTAATTTTAGGCGCCTGGGTGACATACATCTCCTGGAGGTTGATAATATCCGGGTCAATAGCTTTCAGCACGTTTTGGAAAGAATCAGTGCGCTTATCTTTGAGGAGACCATCTTTTAAAGTGTTCCAGGAGACAATCCTCAAATGAGATGGATCGTTCTTCTCAAGCGTTATACTGGCAGGGGGGTCAGTTTCTTCATCCGTGAAGGTGTAAGTGATTGAGTCGCCCAAATCTGGTAGCAGGTCTCCTTC
>CBFDCK010000248.1:0-2993 GCA_965603285.1 uncultured bacterium | reverse complement strand
GCATGGCAGAACGCGCCTGCCTAAATTTACTCGACGGTCTGGCGGAAGAACGCCTGTCATTCTGCGCCAATCCGGAGGTTTATTCAAGGGATTAAAGACAACTAACCCTCACAATCCCCGTTTCGACCTCCAAATGCCGGTTACAGACCGTCTTTGAGCGGTTTTACCAAGGCTCTAAGGGAACCGGTGTCCCCCGATTCAACCACCATATACCAGTAAACGAAATGCTGCGAGCTATAGATTCTGAAGAGAAGACGCCCAACTATATATACAGTCGATCTCTATCCACTTCTATTCGCAAAATCCTCAGCTCCTCATCCGTGGGGGGTGGGTTTTTTCCTACTTGGTCAGCCAGCAGCAGCTCGAATCCGGTAAAATCCAGCGCCTGCTCGACAGTCACACCCGGCTGGGTTGCCAGCAGCATCATGCGTTTGCTCTCAGGATGATATCCCATCAGCGCCAGGTTGCTAACCACTCGGTAAGGACCAGTGCCGGGTGGCAATCCTGCGGTCTCGCGTGCTCCAGGACCATCCAGGAACCCCGGTGTGGTGATGAAATCCAGCTGCTCCACAAATCGCTTGCGGTCGTGGCGCATAATGGTGATCGTCTGCCAGCAATGCGAGCCGACGTCGTTGCCGCCGCCGCTGCCGGGTAATCGCACTTTGGGATGGTAATAATCTCCGATCACCGTGCTGTTCAGATTGCCGTATGGATCGATCTGTGCACCACCCAGGAATCCGTATTCAATAAAACCGCGCTGGGCGGTCTCGACAATGTCGCAAATTCCTGAAGCGGCTACCGCCCGGTGGAAAGTGGCCTCCCCACCCACACATGTCGGGAGTTCCTCCAAAATTGCCCCCGTACCGCCGAACTCGAAGACCGTCACCAGATTGGGGGCGTGCATTTTTTGCGCCAGCGATGCCGCCAGCATCGGTAAGCCTGTGCCAATAAATGCGGTAGTGTTATCCGTCATCAGCCGCGCTGCCGTGCATATCAGCATTTCTGCCGGGTTGTAATCACTGCCTGGTATCTCAGTTTGGCTCATCATCGCTCAATCCCTCCTCAATCCCTGCAGGTGGTCACGCCCGATCAAATCCAGGTACTCGCTGTGATCTTGCACACCATAGATATATTGCTCGAGATATTCCTGTGTGGTCTCCGGCTCTTTGGAAGCAGCCACCCATTCACGGATCTGATCTTCATCGCGGCGGTATTGATAACACATTTCGCCGGGATGGGACCCAAATGGGGCTTCCACCACCGCGTCAACCAGATAGTAAGGGATGATGGTTCTGTCCGGTTGGGAGCGGAATACTTCTATGTCAACGATCTCCTCAGTGCTGAGGATCAACCTTTTCGAGGAGCGCGCCAACTCAGCCGCAAACCCGCTGATGCCGTCTATCTGAGCATTGCCGAACTTATCAGCCCGGTGTACGTGGATCAAGCCCACGTCGAGCACCAGTGCCGGGACTAAACAGATTGGGTCCCCAGTAAATGGGCATTCGACCACTTTGGCAGCACTGTATTTCATCGTATCTGTGCCCAGCATCGAGCGCACTGGAATAAATGGGACACCCATAGCAGTTGCTTTGAAACGCCAAGCGATGGCTGCGTTGCTCCAATCCACAACCTTCTCTACCCGACCGCTTTCGACTTCCCTTCTCAAACAGTTGGACACACCATACAGCTCCAATCCAATATAGGTGATATCAAGAGCTTTAACAAGCCCGGCAGCCAGGAGCATATCCAGTTCCAACACCCCCTGTCCGGCTATGCGCAGGTCCTGGATGCCCTGGCGCACAATTTCGTTTGTAAGCGACATCGGGCAGCGAACTGTTCCGTAAAGCTCTGTACCGATGTAATCCCCATCATTAATTAATTGGCGTACGGCTTCTGCTTCTGTTTTACGTTTGTCCACCAACCCTTTTGGTTTCTGCCGGTTCCATTCACGAAATCCATTGATGTCCGGCGGCTGGATCAGCTCCCCGAGACCAGTTTGTATAACTTCCATCTATTAACCTCCGATAAATAGTGGGGTGTTTTACATTCCTAGATATTCACCTAACCCCCCCTGCATACCAGGTACAAATCTAGATCTTCTGATTTAATTCAGCCAGGAATATTTAATCCGTGGGCACTTCATCAGCAGATTACACTTTTTGTCCATTTAATTCCAGAAAATTGAAAGCAAATATTCCTTAAAAAATGCTCTGTACGAATGACAGTGATAATCCCATAACAACCAGCATCACACACACAAACACCAAGAACAGCATCAAGCAGCTAAACACTACCCATAGACATGTGTTGCTCTTGCGCGGCTGGGTTTCAACTGTTTGCGGCGCCTGGTACGTTTGTGGAGTTGGCACAGGTTCTGGTTGAATTATCAATTCGGGTTCCGGTTCGGAGGCAGGTTCTTCGGGGACCCATTCCTGTGCATCCAGTTCGGGAGGAACTTCCTCTATGGGGGGGGCGATTGCTTTCTCAGTTGATAAAACATCTTCTGATTCGGGTCTCGGCGCGCCGCACTGCTGGCAAAATTCCACATCATCAGGTATTCCAGCGCCGCAGTTACTGCAGGTTATCATGGCTAACTCCTATCGATGTTCAACTATATAAGGTAAAGGGCAAGGTTTCGTTCCATTTATCTTGACAAAAAGTAGGGTAAACCGCAAGTGTTTTACATCACCAAATCTTTGTGACTTTATATCAAACGTGCGGTCCTATATGATAACACGTGCCTGTCAAAAAAACACCAAAGCAGTCCACCAGGTGTTTGTTCTGGATAAACTGGGCTATAATCTACCAGCACAAAATTAAAAAAACACACCATTCCGAAAACAGGAGATTACTCATGGTAGAAACCCCCTCCAGTATGGTTCCATTAGGAACAACCGCACCCGATTTCAACCTTCCAGACACCGTGTCCGGCACAATGATGAGCCTGGATGAATTGAAATCGGATCAAGCTACTGTCGTAATGTTCATCTGTA
>CBFDCK010000247.1:0-3035 GCA_965603285.1 uncultured bacterium | reverse complement strand
TTGGTTCGGGTTTGATGGGTTTCTACTTGAGTTTCCTGGCAAAGAAAACCGGGACAATATATTGGACAATAATTGCACATACAATAGGCGGGTTTATCATGGTTGTTTAGCACGTAGATATGCGATTAAATCAAAGGCGACAATTGGTGGCCAACAATTCGCTGGAGCAGACCGGAGCCCCGTCGGCGTGTGGGCGGGGGTTTTATTCCCAGCTCAGCGCCCGGGGGGAACACAGCGAAGCGGCGAAGGGGGAGCGTTTAAGGCGGCAGGCACGCCGCGGGGAACGGGGGCAGCTTCGGCTCCTATTATTCGGCTCACTTGTCGCCTTTTTTAATTTTTCGACTTTATTTGAGGCTTATCGAAAATCCTCTGACCTGAGATCCATTTCGATTTTATAAATGCCCTCAGTTGGAAACTCTGGCGCTGTCTTTTTCAGAACATCTTGGATAGATTCGACATCTTTGGCGTCCCATTGGCAGTAGAGCTTACCTTCCTCCTGGGCATAAACACTGGAAACCCAATACGCATCTGCATTTAACCCTGCCTTGATAGCTTTTGCGATCGGTTCACCTGCTTCCAGGGTTAATTCTGTTCCGACTGGATGGACGGCTAAGAACTTGGGCATAACATTTTTCTCCTTTTAATAAGTGAGCCGCTTACACACGCTGATTAAGTGGTTTTTCAACGATATGATGGTCGGTAATTAATATCACGAGGATCGAGTATAAACAATACAGTTTTGTGCAAAAATTGTCTTTAACTGTTTCTTACCCTTTAAGTTTCCATCCTGGCTTTCAGGTTAGCTAAGAATACATCTGCCTCATTCTCGTTCATTTTTACTATGATGGATTCTGCTAGTTTACCCAATAACGGGATTGGCACTTTGTATTCAGTAGTGGCAGTAAACTTTGTTCCATCATCCACAGGTTGATACTCCCATGTAATCGTGCTTTCAATACCGCCAGTTGAACGAGTAACTGTACGCTCATTGGGGACAACCTCTGTGTTCTCACTGGAACCGGTAAAGTGCATACCAGCCATCTTGTACACCCAATCAAAGCTGTAGCCTCCGTGTGGTAGTTCTTTTATATTCTTGACCTCTACAATGCTGGGCCAGATTTCCGGCAGGATTTCGGGATTTTCCGCATACTCGAACACCTTCTCCACAGGGGCATTGATTTTAATAGATTTCTTAATTGTTGCCATTGTTCGAACCTCCTTTTATGGTCGATTGAATAAGCTGATTTTGCACAAAACTTAGACCTCATTTTGCATAATTAAAAAACCCCTGACATAGATTCAGCGGTCTTTGGTGCTAGCAAAACGTTGCTAGGGTTTTTTGTGATGTGGCGACAGCCCGGAGTGTAGGTAATATTGGTATATTTAGATCCTCTTTTTTCATTTTATCATAAAAGAGAGGATGGGTAACAAATTCACAATTTCCACCTATCCACTGGACTGGCTTTTCTATGTGCTTCTTTTAAATTCATTTGGGCGATTGTCAAGTGTCGCTTTACCATCTCAAGGATGGCATAAGGTTTGCGTTACCCGCTGGTGGGAGGGCATAAACAAGGCTCATTATACAGAAAATTATCGGGCACAGAATCAATTCCTTTTGACGGGATGAATCCCACCAGTCGGGTGCACGCTGTGTTGGGCGGCTAGCAAGTCATTGATTAGTGAGAAGTAATATTCAAAATGGTTGCGATGACATACAATATTGCGTATACAAACCACAGTGGGCGACTAAGAGGCCAAAGCGGCCACCAGTAGAACATAACTGTAGCTAGATATAAAAACACGTAGGGAAACGCTATCGACAATTGAATCGGGTTTCGCCAGGGAATTTGTGCCACGTAATCAACCCAATAGCCAAACACAGCATAGATAAGGAAAAGGAATCCTCCCAGCCAGAATGACCAGCTTTTTCCACCGCGCAAGAGAATAATACTGATTATCACAGCAGGGATACAAAGTGCGTAGACTATCCAACCGAATTTCTCCGTGTAGCTTTCCATGAGGGGCTTGCGAATTGCGAAGTGGATGATGAGTATTACTTGAAACAGGAACGCCCAAAAGATAAACAGTTTGTCAAGTTTGTCCAGATTATCCCAATTAGACATCATTCACCTCCAACTCAGGTAAAGTATCGCGAGGATTCAATTATTTGTTAAAATTTGCCGCTCAACGGATGTTGTGCACAGGTCACCAACCGCACTCCCTTCATCGTTCGGCTTAACTCCTCCTGAAATTGAATACGCCGTTCCGTTTGCAGACATACGCAAATAACCCGGATTGAAGGATCGATTGGGGCAACCAGACAGAAACCGGCGGCCACACCGCCAAAGTCCCTTCCGGCTTCAAGATGCGGTGCATTTCGGGTAAAAGCCGGTTCAAGGGCAACATGGGTGCGGGAATTACGCCAAACAACAACACTGCGTCCATACTTTGGGAGTCCAACTTTGTATTCATCGCATCGCCATTAACCACGCGCACATTTTCAAGTTGGCGGTTTGTACTTTCTTGGATACTATTTCGATAGATGCCGGAAGCACGTCCATTGCCACTAAACATCCTTGATCGCCGATCAACTGTGCTGCCGATAAAGTAAAAAATCCTGTACCGCATCCAACCTCCAAAACGGTTTGGTCAGGATAAATATCGGCGCCTCGTAGAATTTGCATTGGGCCAAAGAACCGGTATCGAAAACGGCTCTCCATCGCGGCTCCAATTACTCTGAAAATAAATTGTGCGATCTTTGAATTAGCAAATGCTTCAGTATTCATTGCTCCAGCTGCCTCAATAAATTATCCGATCTTTCTCTTTCTACATGTGCTCAACGAATAAGCTCAGCGGCGCCGGGCTGCCAGAGCGGAGCGACGGCAGTTCGGGGTCCGCTGCTGCGTAAGTTAGGCATTCATGACTCCGGTTTGGCGCTCGTCGATGTTGCCTTTCGCTTGAGGACGATCAATTCATAGGTAACGATCGCCAGTAGTGAGCCTGCTCCAGTTGCTATGATATCCAGCACGTCATAA
>CBFDCK010000246.1:0-3043 GCA_965603285.1 uncultured bacterium | reverse complement strand
TATGCAGTCCGAGCGGTTCTGAAGGAGTATATTTTGTGCTATTCTGACTATTAAGAACTTTGTAAGCTTACGGTAAAATCGGCCTAACAACGGCTTGCAAGCGACCCCAACAACCTTGCTTTTGGTTGATGCTTCTCTCAAACTAATTCCTACTTTACATAACCCCCGTTGTGTCCACAAAATTTACTCTAATGAAGGTGATGGGCTTGCCAGATATAATGTTCTGAGACATTTTGGTTCATAAAGTATTGATATAATCACTTATTGTGATATTTTAATGGTAAGCACCGATAAATCACATTATACCCAGTTTTTGTTTTGATAATGTTCCCTAGGATAACTATATGCGTAGAATGTCTCAAAATTGATTCGGATAGTATACGTATGGTTGAAATAGAGCATTAAGATGTTTGGTTATCAACCAGTTATACGGCGGTAACTTATGCCAGATGATCAAGAATTGTGGCGCCAGATTCATGAAAGCAAGCAGGTTCAAATAGGTGTAAGAGCCATCATTTTTGATTCCACTGGCCGTAAAATTTTGGTGGAGAGGAATCTCGGTGCCCTTGAAAAGTATGTGAATTTTCCGGGAGGAGGCTTAGAGCTGGGCGAGTCTATTGAACAATGTATCTCGCGCGAGATGATTGAAGAGATAGGCATACCAATTCTTGATTTCAAATTCTTATTCCTGGTTGAAAATTTCATACCCTTTGATGGCGAGTATCTACATGGGATTGAGCTTTATTGTGAAGTAAAACTTGGGACTGATGATGTTGGTGCTCAAATAGAAGGTTACGACTTTTATTGGCTAGCTGTCGATAATCTCAGCGATGCAGATCTCAGACCTATCATTGTCAGGGATCGAATTGTAGATGGCACCTACAGTAATATTCGACACTTAGTAACGGGAAACTAGCGCCGTATAACCATTCGCTGGAGCAGACCTGGGATGCGCGGCGATTTGGTGTTGATGTTGAATTATGACAGAAATTGAAAGGGTAGCAATGTGGAAATCCCAGGCTGCTCAGCTCAAGACCGTTGGGCGGCGCAAATTACGCAATGCCACGTTCATCAAATAATATAAGGAGTAGATGCGATGGAAAACTCTGAGCGATCAAGCATGAATGACGTACATAATCCCGGTGAAGTCAACCCTCTTCATCCTGCAGCGCCATTTACAGCATCAGATTTGCCAATTGATGATGATGGAAGAATTTACCATATTCAGGTCAAACCAGGACAAATAGCCCCTGACATCCTTATAGTAGGGGATCCCGGACGTGCTGAATTCATTGGTTCAAGGTTTTTGCGTGATCTAGAGTTTGAACACGAGCACCGAGGGCTTGTTACAATAACCGGAACTTCAGAAATCACAGGTGAACAGGCAACGATCATTTCACCGGTAAGAACCACCGTAGCGACCTCGGGTATCGGGACGCCTTCTCTCGAGATCGTTGTGAGTGAGTTGGTTGCGCTTAATGAAGTGGACTTCGAAACACGAACACGAAAGTCTGATTTTCCGAGGCTGCATATCATAAGAGTGGGTACCTCCGGTGCACTTCAGGCATCAACAAAGCTGGGTACCCCTATCATCACTACTTATGCGATTGGTATGGATAATACGGGCTTATTTTATGAAGCGCCCTATTCAGATGAGATATGCGAGCGGCTCGAAGGAGAACTCAATCAAGTTGTCAACAACTCAATGAGCACAAAATCTCGATTTTACGGAAAAATCCACCCATATGTAACTCGCGCACAACCGACCCTTGTCGGTGCATTATTAGAGGCTTCAACAAGTCTTGGCGTACCAGTTAGGACCGGATTGACGGTCTCATCTCCCGGATTTTCTGCTCCTCAGGGTCGTGATACCGCTCGAGTGAAGCCCAGCGTTCTAGAACTGGATAAAATTTTCTCTGAATATGATCCGAGGGTAGATGGCCAGCGTATCGAAAATATGGAAATGGAGGCGAGTTTCCTAATCCACTTCCTTGGCGGAATTGGATATTGGGCAGGAGCAATCTGCCCGGTTATCGCAAATCGACGACAGGATACCTTTGACGTCCATTATCAGGAGGCGATCAAGAATGCAACAAAAGTGGCACTTCTTGCATTGGCTACCATTAGAAATCGTTATCCTGATGTTCGAATAAGTTGATTGCATAGAAGTCTGATTGTGGATAAAAAGCGAGAATTTCAGGCTGCAGGGTCGCCCAACCCCGCGTGGAGCGGAATGGCTGCGCCGTGAGCAACGCGGCGCGTTTTTTCAACCGTGATGTCTTGCCAAGTGTGTTTCTGGTAAAAAACGCCATCCGCACACGCATTCGTTAGCCGGAAAGGCACCGTCTACGCTTCTTACAATTACGTTGGCAGCTATCCACCCGAAACAGACACTCGAATCGTCAGTCGAATTTCGCGATTGCACAAAAACGCGCGATGTTTCAATAATTAATTAGTTATATGAGGCTTGAGGAGGGTATTATGAAGGCAACAACGCTTCCAGAGCAACCCGATGCGAAATCGCCGGCGGGTGCAGACATTCGTTTCATCATGGATGGGGAAACGGGCAACATGATCCATAGTACTGTCCCGCCGCGTCAAATTAATAGAGCGACTGTTCACGGAACCGTCAGCGAATTCTGGTACGTGTTGGAGGGACACGGTGAGATCTGGAGAGATGATGGCGTAGAGAGCTGCATCACTGTTCTCGTTCCAGGCACCTCAATCGATATTCCGGCAGGAACAGCGTTTCAATACCGAAACGTATCAGACGTAGACTTGAAGTTCATTTGCATCTCCATGCCGCCTTGGCCAGGAGACTCAGAGGCTACTTATGTCAAGGGGAAATGGCAGCCAACGATTTGATGCTGTCCGATACTCGTTGTCGCTAATCGAGGGAATTTGCTGGAGCCGTTTATGGCTGAAAACCGATCTGGAGCACGCATAAAAGATGATTTGTTAACACTTAGCAAAAGAGCCACCTAACCTAGCATGAACCCGACTTGGCTAAACTCGCTATGAATGATACAATAAAAGTGACCCA
>CBFDCK010000245.1:0-3054 GCA_965603285.1 uncultured bacterium | reverse complement strand
GTATAGACAACCCGTTCGCTCAACAACACCAGCCGGGCATGGTTCCGGAGTTCGTACATAGTCACGGAGTTGACGTGATGCTCAGCGGGGGTATGGGTCGGCGGGCTATCAGCTTCTTTGACCAATACGGAATCCAAGTAGGAACAGGAGCAAATGGGACGGTGCGGACAACACTTGAAAATTATTTTGGTGGTCAACTGCGCGGCGCCGAACCTTGCCGGGAAAGCGTCGAGCACCATGAGCGTGGTCATCATTAATCACAGCCATGGTCTCTACTGTCCTCAAATTTGAGAGACAATCAGCGGTACTTTTTCAGCATACCAGTTGCAGGTTATGGCTTCGGCGATAACGCCGACGAGGTTGTGGGAAAATAATCAACACTCCATCACCGCATAGGTTGCTAGGTGTTGATCACGGATATGAATGCTTTATAGGAAAGATATACAAAAAGGAGACGCATGTGTACAAAAAGATTTTAGTGCCCTTGGATGGGTCGGGACGAGCCGAAGTGATTTTGCCTCATGTGGAAGAATTGGCCCATCGCTGTGAAGCGAATGTGATCTTCCTGCAGGTGATTGAGCCTGTACCTGTTCAGGTGGTCCCGGATGGCTACGTCTCAGATGTTCGTGTCGATGCTGCCAGCCAAGAATCCGTCATTAACGTATCGCAATCCTATCTGGATGGTTTACGGGGGGAATTCCGCCAGAAAGGAATCCAGGCTAAATCATTCGTCGAGCAAGGTCCTGTAGTAAAAACAATCATTAATGTTGCTGAACGTGAAGGAGTGGATCTGATCGCAATGGCCAGTCATGGTCGCAGCGGTCTCTCGCGAGTATTCTACGGCAGCGTTGCGGCTGGTGTGCTTAACAGGGTAGCCAGACCTTTACTGCTCATCCGAGCAGAAGGAGTTGTATAAGGTGGATAAGAATAAAATAATTGAAAGAGAGAAAGGGCTGGCAGGCAAACGAATAGGAGTATTCGGCAAGGGAGGTTCTGGAAAGAGCACATTCGTCGTGCTGCTAGCTAGGAAACTCCGTGAGCGTGGCTACGAAGTTTGTATTTTGGACGCCGATTCAACAAATATTGGGATGCCAGGCGCCTTGGGAATTGATCGTACTCCGAAAACTTTGATAGATTACTTCGGTGGTATGGTGTTCAGCGGAGGTTTGGTCACTTGTCCCGTAGATGATCCCACGCCGTTGCCAGAAGCTGAATTCTCTTTAGACGAACTCCCCAGCGAATTCTACGCTCAAAGCCAGGATGGGATCACTCTTCTGGAAGTTGGGAAGATCGGTGATCAAGGTCCCGGTGCGGGATGTGATGGTCCGATTTCTAAGGTCGCCCGGGATATCAAGATTCACCAGAACGGGGAACAACCGGTAACCCTGGTTGATTTTAAGGCCGGGTTCGAGGATTCTGCTCGCGGGGTTATTACCAGTCTGGATTGGGCTGTTGTCGTTGTAGATCCAACCGTAGCAGCGGTTGAAATGGCTGCTAGTATGAAAGACATGGTCAGGCAGATAAAGGATGGTGTACTGCCGGCGACAGATCACCTGGAAAGCCCTGAACTTGTTGAATGGGCTAACAAAATTTTCGGTCAGGCGAGAATTAAGGACGTTTTGATCATCTTAAACAAAGTACAGGATGATGAAACGGAAGAATATTTACAGAGCAGATTGGCAGAGAAGGGTATTGAACCTATTGGGATCATCCATGCGCAGACTGCGATCTCAATCTCCTGGCTGAAAGGTTTACCAATTGAGGTCCTAAATACGCAGAAAGAGCTAAACAGAATCGTTGACGCTATGGAAGCGGCTGAAGAATCGTATTTACCAAGAGATTAAAATATGATTACCCAAATTACCGAATCAACCAAACGAGTTCTGGATACCATCCCACCTGCGGTGACCGTGGTGGCGGCTGCGAAAGGACGCACAAATGAAGAGGTAGAAGCGGCTATTAAAGCTGGCATCACAAATGTCGGGCATAATTACGTCCAGGAAGCGCAGCCCATGATCCAAACACTGGGTGACAAAGTAATCTGGCACATGATCGGACATCTGCAGCGCAACAAAGTGAAGATAGTTGTGCCCATTTTTAACTTGATTGAGACTGTGGATTCACTTCGCCTGGCGAAAACGATTAACATGAATTGTGAAGCGGCAGGCAAAGTAATGCCCGTGTTGATCGAGATAAACAGCGGTCGGGAGACCAGCAAGACCGGTGTCCTGCCTGAAAAGCTGGATGATCTGTTATCCGACCTGGCTGGTATGGAATATATCCACATCCAGGGATTGATGACAATGGGACCACGTTTCGGGGACCCAGAAGATGCTCGCCCGTACTTCCAGGCGACGCGAAAAGCTTTCGAACGTTTAGCTAAATTACCCTATCTGGACATGCGCTACCTCTCGATGGGGATGAGCAACAGTTACTTGATTGCCATTGAAGAAGGCGCCAATGTAATCCGGATTGGTACGAAGATCTTTGGTGAGAGACCAACGAGCGTATAATGCTGCCAAGACGACTGAATTGCCGGATCGTACGAATAGTAATTTGCCCTTCCTTGGTAGAGGGTGCATCATGAAATACGTATACGGTCCGGTACCCTCACGTCGATTAGGTCAATCATTGGGTATTGACACCATTCCACTCAAAACCTGCAATTGGAATTGCGTTTACTGCCAGCTCGGTCGCACTGAACCGTTGGTCAACCAGCGAAATGATTACTTCCCGCCCGAAGAGATTTTGACCGAAATACGAGAGGTATTGGATTCCCACAAACCAGGAGAGATCGACTGGGTGACTTTTGTTGGTTCCGGTGAACCGACTCTGCATGCCAGCATTGGGTGGTTAATCCGTAAGGTGAAGGCGCAGAACGATCTGCCAGTGGCGGTGATCACTAACGGTTCCTTGCTTTACCTGCCAGAGGTTCGTCTCGAGCTGTTGGCGGCTGATGCAGTGCTGCCATCTCTGGATGCTGGTACTGCAGATCTGTACCGTAAAATCAACCGTCCGCACCCGGAAGTCACATACAAGCGGCTGCTGGAAGGG
>CBFDCK010000244.1:0-3100 GCA_965603285.1 uncultured bacterium | reverse complement strand
GTACGGATTCTCACACCACAATGATCAATGGTCTTGGTGTCCTGGGTTGGGGTGTCGGTGGGATTGAAGCGGAGGCTGCCTTGCTTGGACAACAGATTGATATGATAACCCCAGATGTGATAGGTTTTAAACTCCATGGTGAAATGCGAGAAGGTGTGACCGCAACCGACCTCACATTAACCATCACTCAAATTCTCAGGAATTGGGGAGTGGTGGAAAAGTTTGTAGAGTTTTTCGGTCCCGGTCTGGATTCTATGTCTCTACCTGACCGGGCGACGATTTCAAATATGGCTCCCGAATATGGCGCTACGACCGGCTTTTTCCCGGTCGATGAAGAAACTATCCGTTATTTGCGTTTGACGGGTCGTCCGCCTGAAATCATCGAGCGCGTTGAAGTTTACTGCAAAGAACAGGGGCTGTTCCGGACCTCGGAAACGCCGGATCCAGAATTCAGCGCTGTATTGGAGCTGGATCTCAACAGTGTGGAACCAAGCATCGCAGGTCCAAAACGCCCCCAAGATCGTATCCCTTTGAAAGATGTGAAGGAGTCATTAGAAATTACATTATCTGCTCCTGTTAGAGATCGCGGTTATGAACTGGATGAGACAGAATTACAAAAAACAGCGCAGTTAAATGGGAACGGTGACGTTGCTGAGATCGGTCACGGGGCTGTAGTGATTGCAGCGATCACGTCGTGTACCAATACCTCCAATCCTTCCGTGATGGTGGCGGCAGGGCTGCTGGCGAAAAAAGCGGTCGAAAGCGGTCTGAGTGTCAAGCCGTATGTCAAAACCAGCCTTGCGCCCGGTTCGCGAGTAGTTTCAGAATATTTAAAGCGGGCAGGGTTGCTGGAACCTTTAGCCAAGCTCGGATTCAATGTGGTTGGCTATGGCTGCACAACGTGTATAGGCAATTCGGGACCTCTGCCTGTGGAAGTCGTCAAAGGGATCTCCAGCTCGGACCTGGTTGCCGCAGCGGTTCTTTCCGGAAATCGCAACTTCGAAGGTCGGGTGCATCCCTACGTACGCGCGAATTACCTGGCTTCTCCACCATTGGTGGTTGCCTATGCTCTGGCAGGAAGTATTGATATAGACTTGCTCAATGAACCTCTTGGGCTCGATCAAGAAGGCAACCCGATATTCCTGCGTGATATTTGGCCAACAAATCATGAAGTGCAGGAGATGATATCTCAATCCATCTTTCCTTTGATGTTTCAGGAGAAGTATGCGGACGTTTTTACGGGGAATAAGACCTGGAATTCTATCCAGGTCGCTGAAAGCGAGTTATTCGAGTGGAACCCGGATTCAACCTACATTCATGAACCGCCCTTCTTTATTGATTTGACACCCGAAGTGCCTGAGTTCGAGGAGATAACCGGCGCAAGGGTATTGTTGGTCTTGGGTGACTCAATTACAACGGATCACATTTCGCCAGCCGGCACTTTCTCGGGGGACAGTTCGGCGGGTAAATATCTGGAGATACGAGGCGTCCCCACGCGTGAATTCAATACTTATGGTACAAGACGCGGGGATGACCGGGTGATGACGCGCGGAACTTTTGCCAATATCCGCTTGAAGAACAGATTGGTGCCTGGTGTGGAAGGAGGTATGACCGTTCATTTTCCGGAGGGAAACCGGATGAGCGTTTACGAAGCGGCCATGAAATATCTGGAGGAGGGAGTGCCGTTATTGGTTTTGGCAGGTAAGGAATACGGATCTGGTTCAAGCCGGGACTGGGCAGCCAAGGGCACTCTTCTGTTGGGGATTAAAGCGGTTATAGCCGAGTCATACGAGCGTATTCATCGTTCGAATCTGATTGGAATGGGGGTGCTGCCTTTGCAGTTTATACATGAAGACAGCGTGGACTCTTTGGGATTATCCGGGAGAGAGGTCTTTTCCATTCAAGGATTGAACGACGAAATTACTCCCGGGAGTAGGATCACAGTAAGTGCTGTAAAGGAAGATGGCAACCAGATTGTATTTAGCGTGATCGTACGCCTTGATACTCTAACTGAAATTTTGTACTATCGCAATGGAGGCATTCTACACACAGTGCTGCGAAACATGTTATAGCGTCAATTTGACAGACCCCGGTTAAATATTAAGGAGCCGAGAGTGATTACCCTCGGCTCCTTACCTCTAAACCGGGCTCATTGACTTTCTTGTTTGTCCTTCGATTCTTCTTCTACGTCCACCGTTGTTTCTTTTTCTTCTTCCCTGCGATGGAGCAGTTCCCAGCCCTGTGTCAATAAACCTAGTTGGGCAATTGCCATCCAAACCAGGAATATTGTAGCGCCTACAGCCATCCAAGATATATATTTGGGGAAATTACTATCCAAAGTTTCCAATTGATCGAGCAGCTCATCGATCAATTCCAGATATTGGTCAAACACAGCAGAATAATCTTCCACGCTCGTTTCAATCTCGGACATGTTCTCTGCCATCATGACAAGATCACTCTGAATGACTTCCAGGTCGCCTTGTGTCTCCGTTAAACTGCTTTCCATTTCGGCTAATGATTCTGGAAGATCATTCAAACTATCCGAGACATCAATAACAGCTTCATGGAGTGGTTGTTCAGGTTTATATGTAATTCCAGGTAAAAACGTCAGCGCTCTTAAAACTGTATCGATTATCTTTGTGCTCTTCCCCACAGCTTCTAGCGAGGATTGAGTCGCGCTAATTGTAGTTGGTAAGTCCTCCGTCATCATAGCGGCAATGGAGTCCATCATTGGACCTGAAGAACCTATTGCGTCGGCAGTTGCTTTGAGAGTACTCTGCAAAAGCCGAATGCTCTCTACCGATGTATTTATTGTTTTTTGACTGACCGCAAGACCTTCAGCAGTTGTCTCCAATGTGCTGCTGAGAAGTTCAATACCTGAACTTATTCCTTCAATTACTGGCTCCTTGTATGTCCATACAGCGTAAAATGAAAAGAGGCTGAAAATAAGACCGACTATGGCTGCTAGTATAAGTAATAATCCGCTGATGCGATAAAAAGTTATTTTCATGATGTTTTGTCCTCCACTATATTGTGTTTCCTAGTCGATTGATTGTACCACTTTAGATGTATCTGCGTTATTGTATTATTCGCGTAGATT
>CBFDCK010000243.1:0-3191 GCA_965603285.1 uncultured bacterium | reverse complement strand
AGACGCTCAGCCGCTCCTTCAGCGTCCTCAGCGAGCGCGGCTTGATAGACTGCACTCGAAGGAAAATCACAATCTTACAGCCAATTGAATTATCGGTTGCCGCGCAGCTAGAACCCTACCCTTTTAATAATTGCGCCCCTTCGGTGGAACTGTAGCCTACCTGAAACTTTCTCCTGCAGACCGGTAAACCATGAATTCGGCGGTCAAAGCACCCTTTTTCCGTGACGGCATGCAATTTGCCCATTGTTAAAGACTATCGGCCCAAAATGTGGCAGACTTATTGTGAGTGTTATCACAAGCTGACTTGTCACTCAATATAACATCATCCTTGGAGTAGTGCTAATGAAGGCAATAACGAAGCGATTTCAATATTTATTCACGTCGACCAAAGGTTTGGCTCTTGTTGCCATTGCCATGATTGCCCTCACCACCGCCATTTGGGGCATGCTCTCTGGCCCGATGGTCGAGTGGGGAATCAAGGATGTCGTTGTCCGGGTGACGGGGATGACCCTCTTGGAAGCAGAGCGTGAGGGTCGCATAATCATGCTCTACCATTCGATTGCCATGGCTGTGGTTGCCCTTCTGGTTTACTTTATCACCGACGTGGTACCGATGAAGAAGCATGAACAAACCACGATCAACGCCACAATTACGGTCGGGTATCTTACGGCGATGATCTTCGGTTTGTGGTTCGCGTACTTCGGCCACAATTTTATATTTCATGGCTTATTCTTAGTCGGCCAATCCCTGGTTTTCTTTAGCGGAATATTGCTCGCAGCCGCGCTTTGGCCCTGGAGAAAGAAATACCACGTTACAGATCCGGACTACTCCCACACATCGAAAGGGGTAGATCTCGAACGAGTGGCTTTCTTTACCATGGCAGTCGCCACGTTGGGCTCTGCAACTTTTGGCGCAGTAACTGGTTCGTACTGGGGCAATGGTCACGAGACCTTCCTGGCAGAAGATTTGATCCGCGAGCCACTTAAAACAGCATTGCAGCTGGCCATCATCGGCCATCTGCACATCATGCTCACCCTGATTGGCATCGCAACAACGTTGATCATCGGAAAATGGTTGGATTTCAAACGCATCCTTCATAAGATCGCCATGCCATTGATGATCCTGGGAACCATTGTTATCACATTGGCGGTTTGGGCGGTTGTGCCTTACGAGCCCTATGCTCACATCTTCATCTATGTGGGTGCCGTCCCGGCGATGTTCGCTGCGTTATTGCTTGTGATCTATACCTGGGGGAAGGTTCCTAGAGAACGGCTAAAGGAGCTGGGTATCGAAAAAGTGAATTTCTGGGAGTGGATAAAGGCTCTTTTCCACGATCCGCTTAAGTTCGGCGCTACCTGGCAGATGGTCTTTATGAATTTCACCGTCAGCGGCGTCGGAATCTTCATGGCGGTGACGCTGGAAGAAACCATGCGTGTGATGCCCTCTCGCGAAGAACGCATCACACTTACAGGCCACTGGCACATCCTGGCATCGATAATTGCCACAATAATCCTCTTCTACTTTGCCGACAAAATCGGGCTAAAAGGCAAAGTTCGCCAATGGTTTGGTTGGTTGATTATTATCTTCTCAGACCTAGCTTTCGCGGCAGTTACGATCTTTTCATTGAAACGTCTTTTTATCTCCGAATCAGCCCAACAGCCGTTGGTAAACACCACAATGCTGTTGGCAGACATCGGGTTGGCCACGGTACTGGTAGTCTTGGCTGCGTTTATGTTATGGCGGCTAATAGACCTTCTGAAGACAAAGGGCCACTGGGCATTGGAGCTCACCGAGTCGGAGCACATATTGGCTAAAGCTGAGGCTGAGTTGCAAGTTCAAAACTTAAATAAGTTGGCCGCATCTCTAGATCTGAGTGAAACCGAAAAAGAGCTTCTAGAAACCCTCCAATCCAATTTGGGGCAGGAGGTGTCCCAGTGAAACATAGAATAATTGTCGTGATGGTGATCACAATAATAATCGTCGGGTGCTCGTCAGCAGCCGTAACAGATACCGTCCCTCCCCTCATCAAAACGGGCGTCGATCCAGATACATGGGCGCTTGTACCAGCCGGAGAGTTCCTCATGGGGTTGCATGCTCATGAGACTTTAGTGGATTACGATTACAAAGTCATGGTCACCGACGTGACCAATAGCCAATATGCCGATTACCTCAACCAAGCTCTTGCAGAAGGTACGATCAAAATCACAGACACCGAAATCACAGGCTACTATCCGGGCGACGTTTTTCGTGGGTATGACCACGAGGTAGAAATCAGCCCTGGTGAGTATCCGCACATCCCGCTCACGGACGATGGGCTGCGAATTGCATATGACGGCGATTCATTCAGCGCACTGGCAGGTTACGAGAATCATCCCATGGTATTGGTGACTTGGTATGGAGCCAAGGCCTACTGCGACTTTTTTAACTGGAGGCTCCCTACGGAGATTGAATGGGAGAAAGCCGCCCGGGGCACTGACGGCAGACCTTTCCCCTGGGGCTCCGAACTTGAACGCAACAACGCCAACTTTTACAGCAGCCACGACCTCATTGAGAAAATCATGGACGGATTGAACGACACTACTCCCGTGGGTTTCTTCAATGGCAATACCTACGAAGACTATCAGACGCTTGATTCTCCAAGCCCATATGGTATCTACGATATGGCCGGAAATGTCTGGCAGTGGACCGGTGACGTCTATGAAAACCAGCACTATCGCTACATGCGCGGCGGCAGCAAAGCCGATTACGGGTATAACCTGCGCGTTTGGACCCGCAATAACGCCGGCCCGGAATATTTTGGTCCCAGCGTGGGTTTTCGCTGCGTACAGGACTAGTGCTCGCGATCTGAGGAACGTAGATTGCTGACGGGTGAGATCAACATCCGTTCGCAATCCCTAGATGAGAAACGAAAAAACACAAGAAAAGACAATGACCTTAAAAACTACTGTTCAATCAATATTGAAAACACTGTCCGTGAAAACCCGCCTCTACTGGCAGATGACCAAAAGCCTTCAAACCGGTCTGCTGCTCTCAACCGGGTTGGCGGGATACATGAGCGCTCGTTGCCCGATCCAGGCCTGGCAAACGCTACTCGCGTTGGCAGGCAGCCTCTTCCTGGCGATCAGCGGCAGCACGGTCATCAATATGGTCTACGATCGAGACATCGACGCCAGGATGTCGCGCACTCAAAA
>CBFDCK010000242.1:0-3231 GCA_965603285.1 uncultured bacterium | reverse complement strand
TCGGCGAGACCATAGCCAATCCCCCGCGTACTGCCAGTGATCACAACGCTTTTCACTACAACCTCCTAGACAACAAATTTGGTAAACACAAGATATCAAAGTCCGGTTCTGTGCTTAACCGCCAGAAATGGACAGGATGCCTTATCGCACGCCTAACGGACGGGAGCTAATCCGAACGCTCTATCTGCCTCTCAATCAGATCGGGACGTTATTTCACAAATGCCTTCTGTTTCCAAAAGACATAACTACTCCCCAGCAATGCGACCCCAATGTTAATATCTACTGCGGCAACTCCGATCAAGAAAGGGTAATTGTTATGGGCGAGCCGGGATAAAATCGCCCCGACAAAGATCATCACCGTTAAGGCTGCAAAGAAGCCCGGCCTGAAAAACTGCCAGACTTTTGGCTGGTCGAAGGCATCTATTCTGTCCATATTTTTTTGGCAGCTTTTGGCAAAAAGGAATTTTGCCTGCAAACCGCCAAGGAAGAGTCCGGCAACGACGGCAAGCCAGGGCCAGACCTGCTCTGGTTTCAGCGCTTCTGCTTCGACCAGCAGACTCCTCCCCTTTACAAGCATTAAAGTGCCCCCGATATACCAGACAAGAGCGGCTAAAATTTTTAGACTGCGAGCGGAAACGACTAACATATGAACTATTTTTTCGTATATATTATAAATTCTACTAGTAATAAGAATGTAAATTCAACTCGTAAGTGCAACAACGCTATCTCCATTTATCAGATTTAAAGACCTGAATAAGAGAAATATAATGATCCCTAAAGACAGACTTTGAAGTATCCGAAAAATCCAAAATATTCCTGATTTCATGGTTAATCTCCTTGTCTACGACATTATAATATTACTCGAGCTGAGGCGCCGGGTTCGATCCATCACCGGCAATACCAGCAACCACATTTAATAACTTGGTTGGCTAACCATGCCAATTAGCCCGGTCAACTGCACGCCTAGTTAGCCCACCCCGCCAGCCAGGAATAGTCGCGAGCTGAGTTTCAATCACGCGGCATGTAAATCATCTGCAAGATACTTCAACCCGGTATCAACTGCCACGGTAACGACGGTTTTTCCTTCACCAAGCTCTTCTGCTAGCTGAAGAGCACCAACGACATTCAATCCACTCGAGGTACCTGCAAAGATACCTTCTTCTTTCGCAAGACGCCGTGCCATCAGCCTCGATTCTTTTTCGTCAATCCCGCGGGCTTCGTCGTAGAGTTCCCCATCCAACAACGGAGGGATAAAACCAATTCCAATCCCTTCAACATGGTGTGAACCGGCACTGCCACCCGAGATGACAGCAGTGGAGGCTGGTTCCAAAGCAACAATCCTCACTTCTGGATAGACGTATCGCAGCTCTTGGGAAACGCCCATGAGCATTCCTGCAGTGCCAACACTTCCACAAAAAGCATCGATACATAGGTCAACTTGCCCCAGTATCTCTCTACCAATCTTGCGGTAGCCAATAATGGAATCTAAATTGTGCAACTGATTCGTGAAGTAACAGTCATCAGACTCGGCCAACGATCTGGCTTTTTCCATCATCTTCGGTACCAAATACGGAGTTACCTGACCGCCCTCACTGGGCACGATGAAAAGATCCGCACCAAATGCCTTCATTGTCTGAAGTTTTTCTCTGGAGAAAGCATCCGAGGAAACGGCTTTGAAGCGATACCCTTTGACAGCACATACAAAGGCAAGAGAAGAACCTGTACTTCCACCAGTGTACTCAACAACTGTCATCCCGGGTTGGAGTTCCCCTCTTTCTTCGGCCTCTTCAATCATGGCTAATGCCATCCGGTCTTTCATTGAGCCTGTTGGATTGAAGTACTCCAGCTTGACTAGAATATCGGCGCTGCCCTCGGGCACAATCTTTTGCAGCTGAACTATCGGTGTTTTCCCAATAGCATCCAAAGTGGAAGGCGTTTTTAATGGCTGGATTTCCATCATGTTTTACTCCTTCATCTTTTGTGGTTGGATATTTGTGGATAGCGGGCTAGGAATAGAGGATTGATGTGGCGCGTTGCCGTCGTATAATGACTTTTCTGCGAAATGCGTGGGTTGAACTAAGCCAAGATAGAGCCATCATATAAAAACTCGGCTTTGGAAATTAAGTGGAGACCGCCACTGGTTTCCCTGCATCTAATCATCTATCCTAGAATGATTGTAGCAATGTAAACCCAATTTTGCAAGTGTCCATAAACTTTTTTTAGCCAGGGGCGTCTTTTTCTTTATCCCGCTCCAACTTGTCGGCTACCGTACCGTATTTCCCAGCAGCGAGTCCGGCAGCAATTGAGATAGATCGAGCGCTCAGTAAAAAACAAAAAAGCTGTAGGAATAAAAAAACCCTCACCCATAATGGGCGAGGATCAGTCTTGAGTGCAGCCAACGGATCGGGTGCGTGAAACTAAGAAAGATTGATTCCTTAAGTTCCTAGATATATGATGCGTAGACCAACGCAACCACCAAACCATATACCATATGTACCATAACCATCCCAACAGCCATCTTGGTACCACCTTCCATCTCTACCGGACGAGGGTGCATGCGATTTATCATTGGCATTATCATGTATACAACCAGTCCATGCACTGCGCCGAAGATCATACCCCATAACCAGGTTGGGCTGCCAATACCAAAACTCCATAATAAAACATAAATAAATGCGAAGACCACGCCCATCATTAAGTGCGCCATCACACCAATGATCGTGGATACGGTCTTATTGCTGGTGAACATCGTTCCCAACATGGCGATGATGTCTAACTTAGGCATGCCCATCAGGGGAGCCAAATACATCAAGATTGTCATTGCTACTGTGCCGGCAAGTCCGGCGATAATTACTGCTACATAATTCATTTTTGTCTCCTATTTTTTAATTTTATGAATTTATTGGTTTGCGCTCATTACTTACTAGATACGCTTCGAATGAAGATTCTTACCCAATCGGCGCTTTCCCCTGACCCATTTTTGATTTGTATCGCAGGTCCGTCTTATGCGGGGATTGACAGCATGCCAGCGAAAACAAACAATGTAAGCGCGAATGTGGAAATGGGATCCGCGCCACCACTCACAGAAATGAGATAAGGAGAGCGAACCATTTTTTTTATCTGGGCTAAGCGGCTGCGCGGCTAAGCGGCTGCGCGGCACAGCGGCTTAGCGGCTTAGCTTAAGATTAATGGAATGTTCATGTATTCCCAGGTTTGGAGATAGTAATTGGA
>CBFDCK010000241.1:0-3248 GCA_965603285.1 uncultured bacterium | reverse complement strand
AAGGAGTAACCCGCGCGGGGGATATAAACAACTTACTTTTTCAACATCTATGAAAATGTCTGTCAAGGGTGAATCCAAAAAAAGTGATTCATCAGCTGACATGGTCAGATTTACTCGACTATAGGGTCTCAAAGGACCAGCGGTCAAACATCTATCCGTGCTCGCCGGGCGACACATGATAACGGTCGGAGTCGGGTTACCCAATCAGCCTATGGATCTCATACGGATCAGTTGAAAAAGCGGGCTAACCCGATCAGCCCTGTTGGCGTTCCTGGTATGGCGTGTTACGTAGCAGCATGTAGTAGACAATGGTCAACATCTGACGAGCCAATGCCACCCGTGCTGTCTTCTTGCCGTGCTGTTTCAAAATGCGCTCGTGGAAATGAGCGAGGCGTGGGCTAGCACAAGGTGCCCGTTGCGCAGCACTGACCATGATCCATCGCAACCAGGTCGATCCCTCTTTGGTGATCCGCCCATGCCGCACATGAGCGTCACTGCTGCGTGTGGAGGGGACCAAGCCCGCGTAACTGCATAATTGTTTAGCTCCAACGAAACGACGTATTTCACCTATCTCAGCGATGATGATTGCAGCTGAATAGATACCGACACCTAGCATGCTGGTCAACAACTTGATACGTGGATCATCTTTTGCCCAGTCTCGGATGACTTGATTGACGGATTTGATACGCTCGTTGAGCACCTAGATCATTCATAGGTAATTGTCCAGCATCAGTTGGTGCGTGGCAGATAACTGGCTCTTGATCTTTTCCAAGAAGGCACGACCTTTCTTGCCAAATAGGTCTGTACACGGGGAATACAGATTGTACTTGGACAGGATCGTATGGATACGATTTTTGTGGCGTGTCCGCTCGCGGACTAGCTTTGAATGATGACGGACCAGGTTGCGCAGTTCACGGATTTCAACTGGTGGAGCATACGCTGTGGGCAGCAAATCTACTCATGCTAGATGGGCCAAGATGTTCGCGTCAATCTTATCGGTTTTGATTCTTGCGGCTGCAATCGCTTTGACCCGCTTTGGGTGCGCCAAAACAACCTCATCCGTGCCTTCCTCAAGTACATCGTACATGTAACTCCAATTACCAGTTGCCTCCAGCACGGCAGATGTGCTTTTAGGCAATTGAGCTACGTAATCCGGCATAGCATCGTTTGGTAATCGGCGCTGATCGATGAGCTTGCCCTGGTTGTCCATCAAGACCACATAACTGCGTCGGCGGTGTAAGTCAACACCTAAATAATGCTGATACATTGGAACATCCTCTCTTCATATTCTGGCGATTGTCGATGCCTTTAGTGTAGCAGAGCGCTTTTATTATTTGAGAATGTTTTCATGGTATCAGGCTGAGGCATTGTACGGACAATGAGTGATTTTTTCCAGAATCTGATGATATATTGTTTGTTAAGTAAAACTACTCAGGCTAAAAAAGTCGGTGTTTTGGGGAAATCATTCGGAAAAATCACCCTTTTGAAAAAAGAACCTGCTCACAAATACTTTCGTCGAGATCTTTGTAAGCAATTTACGCGCTGCGGTTGTAACTCCCGGAGTACCCGCATGGGAAACCAAGTGGATTCTTTCGCGTCACTTTGATCTAAAATGGCCAGAGAATGGGAAGGAAAATCATCGAGACGATAAAAAGAAATACGGTCAAGAGAATGCCCACACGAGTATAATCGAAAAACTTATAGCCGCCAGGACCAAAGACCAGCACGTTTGCTTTATGGCCTACCGGGGTAACGAAGCTGGTGGCTGCTCCAATCACCGCTGCCATTACAAATGTCAGGATATTTGCGTTGATACCCAAAGCGGTATTCACCGCAATAGGAACCATTAAAACCACGGCAGCCGCGTTGGACATCGGCTGGGTAATCAGAGCGGAGAGCAAATAGATTCCTGCCAGCAAAGCCAAGGGACCCAAATCGCCGATTGTGCCCAGAAGCAGATTCGAAAGGAACTGTGCTGTGCCGGTGTTCTCCATCGCAATCCCTAAGGTGAGCATGCCACCGACCAGAAAGACAGTGCGCCAGTCAATGCTATCGTAAGCCTCATCCATAGTCAGGCACCCGGTCAACACCATCAAGACCGAGCCGATCACCATGCTGGTGGCAATACCGAGGTCGGAAAAGATTGCCAGGGCGATAACTAATAACATGATCCCGGCAGCCAACGGTGCTTTATTTTTGCGACCGCGTTTTTCGATATCGACATGCTGCAGGACCAGGAATTCATTTCCGTCATTTAGCGCCGCTACGCGTCCGGGAGGCCCCTGAAGCAGGAGCGCATCCCCAAAATGTAAAGGGATATCACGCAGCCGCTCGGCGATCACATCTCCATGACGCCAGATGGCCAGGGCAGTGAAGCCAAAGCGGTCTCGAAATCTGACTTCCTTCAAAGTCCGACCATCAATCTTGGAGCGGGGGGAAAGGGTGGCTTCAAAAATGTAGGAATCTTCCGTGTCCAGGTCGACCAGATCAATATCAGGGTTTGGCTGGCTTATGAGGTTTAGATCATCCTGAGCGGTGATCAGGTTTTGTGCCGAACCTTCCAGGATGAGTCGGTCATTCTGTTCGATGATGAAGTCGCGGTGCAGCCTGGTTAGCAAATTCCCGTCTCGACGAACAGATAACACAATAAGATCGTGTTCTTCTCCCAGCTTAGATTCACCCAGTTTTTTGCCGACCAATGGGCTTTGGGGGTTTACCTGCACTTCGCCGATATAAGCTCGCAGCTGTTTAGAAACCATTAGGTCAGAAGCAGTTACTCGGACCGGCAGCAGGTGACGGCCGATCAGCACCATATAGATAATCCCGGTTAAGAGGGCAATGATCCCCATCGGGGTGATATCGAAAAAACCAAAGCTGGGAAGCCCTCGGGCAACTAAGATGCCTTGTGCTAATATGTTAGCAGGGGTTCCGATCAAGGTCATACTTCCACCCAGCAGAGAGGAAAAAGCCAGCGGAATAAGCAGCTTGGAAACCGGGATTTTCGTCTTGTTCGAAATCCCAATCACAGCCGGCATTAACACCGCTACTGCTCCTACGTTATTCATAAAGGCCGACATTATGCCACAAACCAGCATGATCACGGCGATGAGCCTTGCTTCCCCGGTACCCGACAGGCGCAAAATGAACGACCCAAGTATGTCTGCCACTCCGGTCTTGAAAAGCCCCCCGGAAACAATATAAACTGCCCAGATGGTGATCACTGCCGGGTTGGCGAAACCTGAAAAAAC
>CBFDCK010000240.1:0-3270 GCA_965603285.1 uncultured bacterium | reverse complement strand
AGTTTCCAGCCGAATGATGGTTGTGATAGACAAGCGCCCGTTCAGCAAAGCGGGCCAGGTTAGGACTGGTGCTGCGCGGATAACCGTAAGTTGACAGATGCAGCGCCGATAACGCATCAAAGATGATGATGATCACATTGGGGGTTGTAAGCTCGCTACCGATTATCCTTGATGTGTTCACCGCAGGATAGCTTTGCCCAAAATCCAGTTTCGGACGCGTTGAAACCATTGGGGTAAGCATAAGCGCAGATGCGAGTTTTAGAAAATCCCGACGATTGATAGATGATTTCATAAATATCGGATGCCAGAGATCCTTTCTTAAATAAGGTTACGTACCAGTACAATAGCTAAAGAAACCAGACCAACGGGGACGTAAATCCAGGCAAAGATGATCATTCGATCCGCGATCACCTCGAGCACGGATTTACTGCGCTGATACCTTTGCATCAGGAATGATGAAACGACCGCAATTAGGAGTAACGAAAGTATAAATATCAGGATCCAGGCAGACACTTCAAGTAAATCTTTTGAACCAGAACTTTCACTTTGAAACTTCATGATCAGCGCCCAGATTGTACAGGCAATCACCATCAGGCTTCCCTGGACGATAAATTGGTCGCGGAAGATTCGCCGGGGAAAGATAAGGCTTACAAGTAGTACAAATCCGAACAGCAACAGGCTTTCAATCAACGCAACCGCAAACACGTATGCGGCCAAGAAAAAAATGCCCGTCTTTGAATGGGAGTACAGCCAACTCGGGATTTGGAACAGCATCCGGTAGAGGGTCCACGAGTAGACGATAAACAGTATCAATGAGAAGACAGGCAGGAACTCGCGCCTGGATGGGATTTTTGAGAGAAGCTTCATGCATTCATTGTACCAGTTTGATACGCGAGGACATATATTTATGGCTTGTCTAGTTCTCTATGAAACACAAAATCTTCCATAGACTACTGGCCGGTGCCAGTTCGTATGAACCTAATTACCAGACTGCAAGCCAAAATCCTGCAGCAACCCATCGATGGTGAAAACGGTTCCTTCAATTACCGCTGTCAGGAAGGTAATGCTAATGATCAGAGTCGCCAGGTAAATAACCGGCAGCAGGAATGTGCGCCATCCTTTGAGCTGGTGTGAGGTGGCTGTGCCCATCCAGACCCCAAAGAAAGCCAGGGTGAGACCCAGGAATCGTGCCAGCGGACCGATCACAGGGAGGAAGCCCAGCACATCCAGGAAATGGGCGCTCTGGGCAAATCCCGCCACCCGCAGCGTAGTGGTGAAATCCGCTTTGCCCCGCAGCAGCCGAGCAGCCATAAAAAGGATAAAGACAGCCGCAAACCAGACCACATAGCGCAGGAGGATGTCCGCCACATCCAGGTTCTCCTGGCTGTTCAGGGACTGCAGGACCTGTGCAACTAAAGCGATCAGCAGCGCCGGTGCGGTCATATATGCATCAAGCGCGATCTCCCGGTATGCATCCCGGTTCAGGGTTATGGTGCCTGCGGCGTAATCGAGCCACTTGCCCACCTGGCTGATACCTTTAGCAAGAGTCGCCAGCGCCCAGGAGTCCACCTGCGGTTCAGGGGGGCGCTCGGGTTTGGGCGTGGGTCCGGGGAGACCTCGACGTGCGTCCAGAATAGTTTTAAAATCCTGGGAATTTCGAGTCTCGGGAACTTCCATATCGCCGGGGTGGAAGATAAAAGCGTCGGTCTGTTCGCCGCCCAGACCGCCATGGTTGCCGATCAACTCCTCTAGGGCTGCCACTGTGCCGTCCGGATAATAGGTGCTATTGAGGACCAGGTCACCGGCGTTGGAAAAATCGGCCACGCGGCGCACCTGCCAGTTGCGCAGTTCTACGTCCCCAAATGGTTCCAGAGGATCATCGCCAACGACGTCGCCGGTGTGCAAGTTGCGAGCGCCGTCTTTACCAAAAGCGACCGGTTCACCATCATCCTCATACGCCACTACGAAGCCAATGCCTTCATGCCCCACCAGTGCGTCCACCATCCCGGGATAAGCGGCATTCAGCTCATTCAAGGTGACCTTGCGCGTATGCAAGTCGAAATACACATTAGCCAGGTTGCCGCTGTAACAGAGGGTCACATTCGCCGGTTTCACTTCCTGGCTGCCCGGTTGTTGGTCGAGATTGCTCTTCATCACACGCTGCGCTCCAGCGACCACGGTTCGACCAACACTGCCAGTCACCTTGTTATCTTCAATATTTTCAAGTTCGCCCATCATCGCGGAGACCCCCATGGTGCCGTCGTCGCCACCGCCGGTACCCACCATGCTGGTGTCGTGAGGAAGCTGCTGCTTTATAAATGACAGTATGTCAATCTCATAACGCTGTTTGAAGGTCGCGCCAAAGGACTGCCCGTGGTCAGAGAGCAGGATAAATTCATAAGGTCTGGGCGCATTTTCCTCAATAGCTCTAAAAATTTGGGTCAGCGTGCGGTCAAACTGGCGCAGGGTGAGCATGGCATCGTGCGTCCAGGGTCCCGAATGGTGCGCCACCTCGTCATAACCGGCAAAGAGTGTGTAGATAGCCGGGACACCGCGTACAATATCCAGGATGGTCAAGTAAGCTGCGACGTCGCGCAGGAATATATTTGTAGCCGCTCGCAGGAACGGGTAGCCGTTGTGCAGGCGGTTCAGGCGCGGATGGACATCCTCGCGCCGCTGCCGCCAACCCTGCCACAGCTCCTGGAACACGTCCCCAAAGTACAGAACCAGCACGCGCATGAAGAAGTACGGGTTCCTCATTAACATGTACATATCGCGGGCGCGTTTTTTCTTGTCTTCTTTGGTGCCCGCCGTGATCTTCGAAAAGGTCAGGATCGATTTTTCAGCGTCGCCGCTGAACATATTGCTGATGCTGGAACCGCCGCGCAGCAAACCCTGCCCGTCAGAAAGCTCTGGCTCGATCTCTGCTGCTGCCTGACCGCCGGCTAACAGACGGTTGCTCTCCTTATCCAGCCATCGGAAGGCGGGGATGTTCTCATTGTTACCCTGCAGGATGCCTGCCTGGCAGGCTGGGGTGGTCGCGGGGAGCCCGCAATCTACCCGGGAGAGTTTATACCCATCCTCATCGATCTTCTTTTTCAACGCCGGCATATAGCCATCATCGAGAGCCTTCTGGATATGCCAGTAACTCAGCCCGTCGATCTCGATCATCACCAGGCCGCGGCCCGAATCAGGACCCACTTCAACTGCCTGGCGTGCTGCCTGACGCAATACCAGATTCCCGTAAAAGGTTTCGTCATCATCAACCGA
>CBFDCK010000239.1:0-3276 GCA_965603285.1 uncultured bacterium | reverse complement strand
CGCCGGTTTGGCGCATTGCCATGTGCATGAAGTTGATGTAATCCCAGGGGATTTCATGTTCATTCTCGTCAAAATATCGCGAATGGGGTCGCATCATGTTTACAGCGACTGTTTCTAAGGCATTATTCGCCATCGCAATCGGCTTGGGGGCTTTGAAGTCAATCATTTCTTATCCTCCTGAATATCGGTTGGGTAATTTGATAGTCCTGTAGTCAGATAATCTTTTAGATGGTTGTCTTGTGGTCTGGTAATCAAATCGTCCAAAGCCCCTTGCGATAAACATCGATTAAATAATGCGAATCTCATTTGACTATTGGACTAACGACTACCCGACTACCTTACTAAAGACTACTAGACTATAGTTAAACCATTGAGCATCGCAATTCCACGACCGTTGCGCATCCACATCTCAACAGGGTACTCGCGGATGTACCCATATCCACCGAGTATCTGCACCGCACGGTCGGTAACCATCATAGCCATGTCACCTGCGCCGGTGAACGCCAGATAGGCATTCTTACTGACTTCCGGATTGGCGTTATCCAACATCCAGGCTGCTTCCCAAACCAGCAGCCTTATAGCTTCAATTTCAGTCGCCATTTCAGCCAGCATGAAAGCGATGGCTTGCTTTTGAGCAACCTTTACCCCAAAGACTTCGCGTTCTTTGGCGTAGTCTCGGGAATATTCATAAGCGGCCCGCGACATACCAACCGCCATGGCTGCCAAAGCCAGGCGCGAAGCATCTAAAATCGGAGTAAAATTATGTCCCGCCTCTCCACCGATCCGGTTTGCCTGAGGTATCCTGGCTTCCTGGAAATTAGCTTCATAGACTGGATATGCATAGATACCTAAAAGTTTCATGCGTTCACCGACTTCAACCCCGCTGGTTCCCTTTGGCACAATGAAGCCTTGAGTTTGATCCCCCAAGCGGGCATAAACGATTATAGCCTCAGCATCGTCTGCATATGGGACATAGGTTTTTTGACCAGTGATCACATACTCGTCGCCTTCTTCTACTGCTGTTGTACGCAGGTCATTAGGATCGAAATCGAATTGGGGCTCAATGAGCGCCGCTGTATATGGCAGCCACTCAGTTTCAATGACCGGCGGTAGATATGTTTCCTTCTGCTCATCAGTGCCCCCCAGGAAGACGGGCAAAGCAAACAGGTTAGGAGTCATTACTCCCAGCGCGCCGGCTAAATCTCCCCAAGCCATCTCCTCGGCAGCCAATACACCCGTTATTGCTGAATGCTCACCGAAGCCGCCGTATTGCTCTGGCAGCGAGGCTTGTAAATAACCCAACTCCCAGCCTTTTTCGATCAAATCAGCGGGTAATTGGGCTTCTTCATCAGCATCATGGGCTTTCGCTCTCAGGTCGCTATCTGCATAGCGATTGATTGCGTCAATCAACATCCGCTGTTCTTCAGTAGGCTCAAAAGAATACATCTTATCTCTCCTTGTTGTTATTCGTCGACGATACAAGGTAAACAAATATACCGTAATGGGACCGTACCATCACTATTTTCTAACTCTTCCAGATTGTCAATTCCTAAAAAGCCTCGTTGATATAGATACTCTACATGTGCACCAGCCTCCTCCAGAGCTAATAAAACGTTATATCCAAAGACTTCCCCAAATAAAGTTAAAGACACTTCCGAAATTGTGTGTGGTTCAATTAGAAGATCAAGGACCCGCTGCAGGCGTTGAGAATGACTGCTGCGAATACCTTCGGTACGCGGTTTTAGATCGTAAATGGGATCCTCGTGCCCACCCAGGGTCAGACGAATATCCGTAGCCCAATCAAGCAGCTTGTCAAGTGAATTCAAGTAGTGCTCCAAGCCTGTCGAAAGAGTCAGGCGTTCGGGTGATTGGTGGGGAGTGATGTTACTTAGGACATGATCACCGCTGAAGAGAATGTCATCAAGGCGGATGACGACATGACCAGCGCTGTGACCGGGTACATGCAGCATTTCAAACGGTCCTACTCGCATATCTTCAGCCTCATACGTGAAATCAACGCGCACAGAACGATGAAGACTCTTTGTAATCATATACAAATCGATCAATTGGGACCGGTGTTCGTTATCAACTCCGGCTTCGATTAAGAATGTATCTAAGCGACGGGCTGCAATAGCCAGGCGTTCTTCATAATTCGTCAAATTGCGTAAGTCCAACTCGTGAACCCCTATTTCAGCTTCTGTCCGAGGTCTTACATATGAAAGTCCTCCGAAGTGGTCTATATGAGAGTGAGTGATAAAGACATGGGTTAAATCGGATAGCATTAGGGAGTCACCGATGGCTTTGGAGACTTTTTCGAAACCGGTTTCCAACTGCTGGTTGCTCTCACCAAACCCAGAACCCGTATCAATCAAAACACGGTAGGAACCCCACTCAGTGCTTTCCACAAATACGAGATATACAAAGCCATCCAATCCAGGAAACAACTGTAAAGGAACCTGAAATATCTTAGCACCCTTGTTAGATTCGTAATTCTTGACTTCCATAATGAAGGTTCGAAACCGATCAGGTAATCCTGCGAGCTAACAAACCCCTCAAAGCTAAATCAGCGATATTCTCAGCAATCTCGTCTGCCGAAAGGCGTCCCTCGGGCTTATACCATGTAATTGTCCAATTCATCATTCCCAGTAGAGCGCGTGCAGCTAAAGCAGGGTCAGTGCATTCAAACACGCCCTGGGACAGACCCTGGCAAATCAAATCCCGCCACAAATGCTCAAATCTATCTCTTCGAGGTATATGGCGGGCATGAAGTTCAGGATCTAAAGAACGATGCTCCATGAGCAATACCGCGGCGCGTTCGCGGTTGTTTATTAAAGTAGTCTGGTAGACACTCACCGCCTGGCGTAGCTTTTCATCCGGAGGTATAGGTTGTTCCAGAACATTTTCGATCTGGTCTATGAGCAAATCAAGGGCTTGATCCAGCAACTCAACGAGTATCTCTTGCTTGCTGGAAACGTGGTGATACAGACTGGCCTTCTGAAGGTTTACTGCCTCGGCGATATCCTGCATCGAGGTAGCATGGAATCCTTTCTGACTGAAAATGAATACAGCCGCTTCCAGGATTTCCTCTCGCGTCATGCAGTCTCCCTACCGACCGTTCGGTAGTTATAGAATACCAAATTTTCGTTTCAATGTCAAGTCTTTAGATTATCAGCCATTCCAAAGGAATATCTTCCGCAACTACATGCACACTTGACTATATTCAACGACAGGTGTGTAATTGTGAGATTGTGCTTTTGCCCGTTTAAGCAGAACACC
>CBFDCK010000238.1:0-3390 GCA_965603285.1 uncultured bacterium | reverse complement strand
CGTGACCGAACTGCCAGCGGCTCTGCATGCGGTTGTAAGGACAGTCATGGAGATATTTGATTGTGCGATAACGACGGTTGCCATCCTGGAAGACGACCATATGAAAATTATGGCCCAATTTGAGCAAGACTCAGATACAGCGGACATGGTTAGCAAAACCTTGCCACTCCTCAATGTACCAGACATCCGCGGTGTAATTAATGCTGGTGAGTACCTCGTCATTCCTGATATTCAGACTGTTTCCTTGCCACCAGAGATCGACACGCTGCTGCGCGACCGCAACATCCGGACGCTCATGATTGTACCTTTGCGTATACGTGGAGCCGTAATTGGCATAATGTTCGTCGGCTGTGATCATCAAGGGCGGAAGTACTCACCTGACGAGGTCGGTCTATCGGAAATCATTGCCACGGACATTGCCGGAGCGATCGAAAATGCCCGGCTTTACGATCTGGCCCAGGAAGTGGCGGTTGACTCTGAACGGCAGCGATTAGCGCGGGAATTACACGACTCGGTCACCCAATCGCTTTACACCTCCAGCCTGATCGCCGAGGCGTTGCCCAGCGTCTGGGAGACTCATCCTGAGGAAGCGCTGATTAGCCTGGAAGAGCTGCGCAACCTGACCCGGGGGTCGCTGGCTGAAATGCGTACATTGCTAATGGAGCTGCGTCCGGACGCGCTGGAAGAACGCCCGCTAGGTGAACTCCTGGGACAATTGACAGAGGCTATGTCAGCCCGCACAAACTTGCCAATCACGACCAGTACGATGGGTAACTGTCGACTGCCAGCGGAGGTACAGGTTGCTTTGTATCGCATCACCCAGGAATCCCTCAACAATGTTAGCAAACATGCCCGAGCCAGCCGAGCCTGGGTCAACCTGCGCTGCTTACCAAATGGTGCCACTCTGCGCATCCGGGATAACGGGCGTGGTTTTGACCCTGAGTCTACGAGTCCCCACCAATTAGGTTTGAGCATTATGCACGAGCGAGCCCAGACCATCGGGGCGGCATTGACAATAAACAGCCAGCCAGACCAGGGTACTGAAATCCTGATAGAATGGCAAGAAAATGGTTCGGAGAAAAAAGATGGGTAAGCGAGAGAATATCCGAGTGTTGAGCGTGGACGATCACGAATTGATGCGACGGGGCATCCGTTTCTCGCTGCTGTCGGTGGAAGATATCGATCTGGTGGCCGAAGCGCAAAGCGGCGAAGAAGCTTTAAGCCTGTGCGACGAGGTGAGACCTGACGTAGTGCTCATGGATATGTACCTGACCGGGAGTATGGATGGTATTGCCACAACACGCTCCATCCGGGAGCGCTGTCCTCAGGTGCAGGTCCTGGCGCTGAGCAGCTTTTTTGAAAAAGGTCTGGTGCAAGGAGCCATGCAAGCTGGGGCAATTGGTTATCTGGTCAAAGGTGTGTCTGGCGCTGAACTGGCTGACGCCATCCGGGCAGCGTACGCCGGGCGACCCACACTGACCAGCGAGGCTGTAGAAGTGCTGATCGATCCAACCCGACCGCAGTCCCGGTTAGGCAATGACCTGACCGAGCGGGAACTGGAGGTGTTAGCTCTACTGGTGGAGGGCTTATCCAATGCCGAGATCGCCGACCGGATGTACCTCAGCGTGGCTGCAGTCAAGTACCACGTAAGCAACATTTTATCCAAGTTGGGAGCGTCTAATCGCACCGAGGCAGTCGTCCTCGCGATGGAACACAATCTCGTTCCAAAAAGCAGAAAATGAAACTCCCCTGAGCAAACTCCGACTTCAGCGATCTGTCGAATCTTTTCAGAGACGACAACCCACTCAAAAGACTTTATTAATGTAAAAACACTCTCGCATATCAAAGAATAATCAATGAGGCTACAGTGAAAGTAAGAGTAGATTCATCATGTTATACAAAATATAGGATAAATCGAGTTTAAGTTTACCCTTGCCTCCAAGTCAAGTTTTATTTATAATGTGGTCACAAAATGAACCACATGCAATGGTGGAAATATATGTCTGATATTGGTGTACGTGAACTAAAAACCCGTGCGTCGGAGATCATTCGCAAAGTCAAAGAAGAGGGAGAGCGATATGTCATCACATACCGCGGGCGTCCTGTGGCAGCAATCGTCCCCGTTGATGACGCGCAAGCTGAGTCAAACGCGCATGCAGGAATTTTGGCCTGGAATGAACTGGTGCAACTAGGCCAGCAGATAAGTCAGGAATGGAATTCTCCCCAAACCAGCACCGAGATACTCTCAGAGATGCGCCGGTAGGAAATGAAAAAGACAGGACCATTGGTGATCGATGCAAGTGCATTTCTTAATGCTTTCAACCCTGGAGAAGCAGGGCATGAGACTAGTAAAGAAATGCTGGCCAGATTGCAAGCCAATGGTGTTCCCCTAATCGCCCCAACCCTATTAATGCCAGAAATAGCTGCCGCCATCCGTCGCGGCCAGGACAATCCGAACCTGGCACGCCAGTTTGCAATAACACTCACCCATCTTCCCCACCTGACGCTCGTTCCCCTCGACCAATTGCTCGCACAGCAGGCTCTGGACATTGCTGCCCTTTACCGCCTGCGCGGCAGTGATAGTGTGTATGCAGCCGTCGCCCAGCGATTTGCCTGCCCTTTGGTCACGCTTGACCGGCAGCAACACGATCGTGTGGCAGCCGCGTTGAAAACCTATTATCCTGCAGAGCTCCTGCCGGAATTGTAATGCTGCTGCGCTGCGCAACACTAGCCACTTGGCTAGGATTCCGTTAACCCTTCAGCTAACCGAAATTTAGCCGCTGGAATGCTCCTTTTGCCTAGTGCAATCGGAGCGTTTTTTGTTTAAGATAGTTGCATAGACTCGTAATTCCGGTTGGCTACCTTTAACAAATGCCAACCCGACTTTTTCCAAAGCGTCATAAATGAGGAAGTGAAGAACCACACGTGCGAATAGTGATCGCAGGCACCCAAGCTGTAACCCGCCGGGCTATGAATTTGCTATTGGTTACCAGGCTCGGGGTCGAGGTAGTTGGGGAGGCTGGGGACGAGGGCGAACTGATGAATCTAGTAAAGACCAACCAACCTGACCTGGTGGTATTGGATGAAGGTCTTCCTGGTGCACAATTGACCGACCTGATCCCCGCCCTGCGGGAGCTTGACTTTACTCCTGCGGTGATCGTCCTCGATGAACGACTGCAAACAGAGCAGGCTGCCCTGGATGCTGGCGCAGATGCGTTTGTATATAAAGGAAACCATCCGAAAAACTTGTTGGTCGCCATTGAAACCATTCGAATGAAGCGCGAGGAATAACAATATTCATGCACAGTGAACTCTTTGTTTTGATTTTCAATCAGGATGAAGATACTCGTAATTCCCTGCAGGCGCTTCAGATGATGCGAAAAAGCAGGG
>CBFDCK010000237.1:0-3455 GCA_965603285.1 uncultured bacterium | reverse complement strand
GCTAACCTCTTCGACTTGCCAATCTATACTGTAAGTGTGCCAATCTGTAGTCTGAGCGATTAATGAAACCATATCCTGCTTGATAATCCGGCTGGCAAGTCTGCGAAGTAGCCTGGCGGCAGGGGGGAAAACGAGCAGCGTTATTGCTGGAGCGCCCAAGGCAAGAAAAGGATAAATCCGGTCAGGTGAACAAAATGTTGCCGCCAACCATCCCTGCGCCGGCAGATTATCTCGCAGCGAGAGGTAGTTCGGCGCTGAAGCAAAAAAGAACCAAGCAGCGTTTGGCAGCATTGGCATCCTGAACCCCCTGACACTTGTCAATACACCCATCGCAAACGGATCATTCCATAAACCGAAACCCCACGTCCCAGGAATCGCCCTATCAGATGCGCGCGCTCGCAATTCAATATTCACTGGAGCCGCCCACGGAAATGACCGCCGCGCCAGGGAACTGTAATCGTCCAACTGCGCCAGGCGGTAGCGCCTTTCCGCTCCCGCCGGGATTTCTAACCGCCAGGCCCCCTCACCGGTTTCAGATACCGCTGCCCCTGGGGTCAAGTTGGGTCTCAAACCAAATGGGTAATCTTGGGACACTTTCCCTCTTTGTTACTAAACAAACAACCTCTCGACAAAGGTCAACTTCCTCCCATGCGGTTCCAACCCGATCATACCATGAAGCAGAATCCCCTACTGCAACTCGAATCAAAACAACAAATTTAGTTGAGGATAATGTCTGATTGTATTGGCAAATCATAGTCATGCAGGCTTTTGCTTTCCAATTAGGATGATGTATAATTCTATAAAAATACTATACAAGGAGTGTTATGGAAATCACCTGGTACGGGCATTCCTGCTTCCGGCTGACCGAACGAGGTATGGCAACTGTCGTCACCGATCCGTATGATCACCGCTCAACCGGTTTGCAAGCTCTTAAATTGAAAGCAAACATCGTCACCATCAGCCATGATGCGCCGGGACATAATTTCGTAGACGCAGTAAAAGGGAAGTATCATTTGATTACAGGTCCAGGGGAATACGAAATTGGTGGTGTTTTTATTACCGCTGTGCAAACAAACGGCAAGATAAAAGGTTCTGCGGATGAACCTCGCAACACCCTGTATGTTTTTGATTACGGAAAAGCAATCATTGCTCACTTGGGAAACTTGCGGCGAGTCCCCAGCCAAACAGATATGGAAGCTTTGGGTAATGTACACATTGCTTTGGTACCTGTAGGTGGGGGAGCCAGCTTAACCCCTGCCAAAGCCGTTGAAGTCGTTAGTCTCTTGGAACCTGGGATTGTTATCCCCATGCATTACGACCTGCCTGAAGACAAAACAAAACCCACACAAGTTGACAGGTTCTTAAAAGAGATGGGAGTAGGGAAGGTGGAAAAGCAACCCTCCTTAAAAGTCACTCACAGGATTACTCCGGGAGAAACCAGCGTGGTCGTGTTGGACCACCAGCAATAGCAGATTTTACTTTTATGGAATAGGTGCTATGACTGTAAAACTATTGATGACATGGGACATTCTCCCTGGTCGTGAGCAGGAATATTTTGAATTCGTAGTACGCGACTTTATTCCAGGGCTCCAGCGCATGGGCATGGACCCCAGTGATGCCTGGTTTACGACGTATGGCGACCAACCCCAAATTATGGCTACGGCTCAAATGTCCAGTATAAATTCGCTGCAGCACATCCTGGGATCATCCGAATGGGAAGATTTGACCCAGACATTGCTGGATTACGTCGAGAACTTTGACTATAAAGTGGTGCCAGCGCGCAGCGGGTTTCAGATGTGACGCAATCTATGTCGGGATAGGCAGCGACTTCTAAGGCGGATTTAAAGTGGTATCAATCCCCGTTGAAATCGACAAAACCGCTGCCAAGCACAAACCGGTTTCCCTTCTCGTGGGAAAGGATATACTGAGGTGGACATCGCTGCGATTATTGGAGAAAATTGGCTCACCAGATTACGAGGGTTCTTCCTGAAAGCGTATGAAAAACAAGAACAGACTTAGAAGCTTTCGGATCCGCTTCGGTTTGGGCGTTACAATATTAGGGTTGCTCATTTTTATGCTCGGCGCTAACCCCGCTCTGTTTGGTCTGGATCGCAGCCCTGTGGTTGGCTTCGTCCAAATCTCGGTCTTCCTGATCGGATTGGCGATGATCTGTTTGGGTGGATATATCACCCTGAATGCGCTTTGGAGTGGGCGGGAAAAATCAATCGCTGCCGATATCGGATTCCGGTTGGTCAGCACCGGATATGTGATCAGTTTTTTTTCCGGAATGGCTGATATATTCGGTCTTGGCAACCAACCTTTCCCAGAGATTCCCTACTATGGACCATGGCAAGCCGTAGGGGTTGTTATTGGCGAAGTGATCATCGCCCTGGGATTCCTGCTGCTTGTCCCTCACCCGAAAAGAAATGAGACATAAAAGCGCGGGCTTTCACCCGCGCTTTTATTAATACCCAGAAACTATCGACGAAATTGGCAAATCTTTATTCACCACTTATCGCGGCCAACATCTCCTCATTGGTTTTCATTTTATACTCTTCCAAACCCAACTCTTGAGCCTTTGCTTTCTCAACGGCTTCTAATCGCTGCACATCTTCCTTCGAGACGACGGAGACGAAATTCTTTTCCAGAATTTCATCCAATTCCTCCATGGTCTTTTCCGTATCCGCCAGTGGCGATTTCGTTTGTAGATGCTGGAGCAGAGCATTAGCACCACATCCGCCGTCCTTACGAGCGACTCCGACCAAACCACTGCTGGCCTCACGCGACCATCCGGCGAAGAAAACCCCTTCTACTGGCTTATCTACTTCCGGGTCATAGGCTTCATACGAACAATAGTCAACAGGGAATTTGGGGTCAGGATTTTTGACATATTCGTTCCATTGAACCGGTAATCCAAACGCTTCATCAACACGATCACCTATGCAGAAGACAACCGTATCGACATCCAAAATACGCTTTGTCCCTATCCTTTGCGCTTTTGTGTCGCCGTTGCGGGGTACCAGCTCGGTATCGTCCACCTCCAACCCGCAAACCTGGCCAGATTCATCGCCCAAGATCCGGCATGGCGAGGATAAGAACTCAAACAAGAAACGTGACTCTGACACAGGTTCCTTTGCCTTCGGCAGCGCCGATAGAAAGAAGTCTTTGGCAACCTGGGGATCTTGATCCACAGCTTTCATGCGCTCTGATACCCGAGTAATTTCTTCATCCAGGGCTTCCAAATCCAGATTGCGTGCAACGTTCTCCATCTCTTTTTTGGTGAACTTGACTTCTGCCGGACCGCGCCTGGCTACAGCGACCACCTCATCTGCTTTCATATCACGGATTACCCAATGTGCGATGTCGATCATCACATTACCAACACCTATCAGGGCTACTCGTTTGCCAATCGAAAACTCCTGCGTACTGAACGGCGGCAGTTTGTTATAGTGATA
>CBFDCK010000236.1:0-3468 GCA_965603285.1 uncultured bacterium | reverse complement strand
AACTATTAGGTCCAGCAGTTCACCTTTGAAGCCTTTTCGGGAGTAGATTTCGCAAATCTCCTCCCGCTCTAGCTTGGGCACATCCTGGATGTGGCGGTACTCCCGTTCACGCTCGCTCTCGTAAAAATCGGCGTCTGCTAATGTGGACGTATAAGCCACGGCTGCCATGGAGACCGATTCGGCGAAAGTGGCAGCCAATCCGGCTACAATGATGACCCACGTGTCGGATGTCGCTGCTGCGACGCCCAGGGTTACACCCAGCACGTTCACCAGACCATCCTGCCCCCCGAGGATGATATCGGAAAGGGAAGAGGTTCGTTTATGCGGATCGTACAATGTGTGGTGGCGGTGATCGTCGAGAATGGGTTCTGTGGCGCCGAGATGGTCGTCCTGAGTAGTCATGGGTGTGTCCTCTTGTTGGAAATTGGTCTTCGTCCAAATTACGTTATATATTCTAAACTAAATTTTTTTTGTAGTCGAGCCAAGGTGCAACTGAGGTAGGATGTATTCGTGCCCCATTCATGGACGGTAAGCTCATTCTACATTTCTCAATCATTCCCCAGTTTCGGGAATACCCTGCCCGTGCGGTCTTTGTAATGCCAGTACTCGTCCCCAAACTCGTCGACCATCATACCTTCCTCTTTCGGTACTCGATAGAAGAACAAAGGAAAGATCGTCACCAGCATTGATAAGCCCACGATCCAGTTCCACAGCAGCAGCGGTTGGGCGATGCCCCACAAAATGTGCGCAGCGTACATCGGGTGGCGGATGTGTTTAAAAATGCCATCGGTGACCAGCTTGTGCTCTTCCTGGATTTCCACTTTAACAGACCACTGCCTCCCCAGGTCGGCATGCGAGCGCCAAAGCACCCACAGGCTGAGCGCAAAAATTGCTACCCCAATCCACCCAGCCCAGATAGGCAGTTGGTAGTCCGCAAAGTCCAACCAGGATGTCAGCGCGTAGATGAGGGGGAAGATTAACATACCGAAGACGGGCATTATCGTCAAGAACTTATCCAGCTTGTCGGTGTACTCGCGACTCTGCTTAAATTTCTTCGAGTACACACCCCGAATGATCGATGCAGCAAAAACGAATATAAAATACAGGATCGTAAAAAATGTATCTGACATTTCAAGCCTCCTGAGAAAAGCACCCGCCACTTCCCAGGTGTCGGGTATCTCTATTACCACACGCCTGGCAGCAGCCTGAAGCGTACACGCCGGGTGTATTCTATGTAGCCATCCAATTCTGCCTGCAAGGTCTGGTCCTCGAGCGAAGTGCGCACCATGAAACCGCCGGCGGTCAGCAGGGCTGGAATAATCGCCCACCATGAGCCGAGCAGCAGCGGAGTCCCCAGGGTAGAGATTATCAGAGCGCTGTAACCCGGGTGACGGATGTGCTGGTAGGGTCCCGCGCTCACGACAGCGTGGTCGCGCTCCTTTTGGATGCGCACATAGCGGGAGAAATATTTATTCGATACCATCGACCAGAAGAGCTGGGCAGTCCCAAACGCATACATGACCAGCCCGATGAAATGCAGTTCCAGTGGGAATCCGTAATATAACCCAAAGGGTTGTTCCAACCACCCGAAGCGTTGGTCCAACCCCGCAACGACCAGCATCAACAGTGTGACGAACATCGAATACCAGCTGAACGTCTTATCTCAGCCTTTGCTGTCCTTTTTGATCTCTGCCCGTTCGGCGATCACTTCCGGGTTCGTACGTAGCATTATGGGCGTAGCGATCAAAGTACCTGAGAGACCAACGATAAGATAAACCCACGCCCATATCCAATCAAGCTGCCCGGAGGAGAGGAACAATATCGCTGCCAGCATGAAGAACTGGACTGCGACCTGTACCAGGCGTTTGACAATCAGCTTTTGCATGTGGTTGCTCCTTGTTTCCGCCTTCATGATCCTGCTCTCCGGAAATTTCAACGGTCTCGCATACGTGTGATATCTTATTCCTTTGGGGAAGTATATACCATAGAAAATATTGGGTTTTTTTATCCCCCAGATACTTGTTCATACGTACCTATATCCCCATAACCCAACCATCTTGCAATCTGACCGGCAATGCGCTTGCCTATCCCCGGCAGTTCCCGCAGCCCGGTCTCCCCCCGCTCCCTGTAAATTTTATCAACGCTCTCCGGCATTTCGTCCACCGTCCAGGCTGCCTTACGGTAAGCCCAGATATGATAATCCTTCGCCATCTCCAGTTCCAGGTCGTAAGTCTTCAAGAACAGGCGCTCGGCGATGCGCTTGTTGACCACCAGCGCTCCCGGGGCGATGTAGCGAGGCATGCGGTCCAACAAGCCATATTTTGCACACAACTCCCGCACCAGCAGTCCCAGGCGAGCGTTGTATTTCCTGGGCGGGCTCATGTCCGGTTTACCGCTCACGCTCCAGTTGTACATCTCACGCAAGCTATCTTCCAGAGATGGATCGTAACGCCGGGCGGCATCCAGCGTCCATTCAGCCTGGGCGCCGGACATGGTCAACCCGCCGCTCAATATGCATTTCCCACCGTGATTCCTTGTGGCGGCGATCACAATTTCTAGATGGGTTTTATCGTCGCCCACGATCGGGATGACCGGCATCATCGCAGTACCTGTGTAGATGCCCGCTTCAGCAAGCGCTTGAACGGCTTGCAGGCGGCGCTTTACACCCGGGCTGCGCGGTTCGAAGGCGCTCTTTACTGTCGGGTCCATGTTGCTGATACTGTATAGCACTCCCACCCAGGTCTGCTTGTTGATCTCCACCAGCAGGTCCAGGTCACGGGTCAGCAGCGGCGAGCGGGAGATGATGAACAGGGGGAACTCGTTCTCCAGCACCACTTCCAACATCTGGCGCGAGAGTTTGTAGCGCTCCTCGGCGGGCTGCTGCCCACCGCCCGCCTCACCCAGCGGTTTTCATCCACTCGCCAGGGCGCCAGCAAGCGCAGGGAAGGTTCGAAATCTGCCACCAATGCGTTACCGGGCGCCTGCTCGCCCAGGATGTCGGCTGCATACCAGACGTTCCCGGCGATGATGTATCCCCGGCAGCGATCGAAAACCCCTCGGCGATCTCGGTCGAGCTGCATTTCCAGTGCGCTGCCTATGACAACCCAGCCACCTTCGCTCTTATCAGCCGCGATAAGTTCTAGAAATGTATTGACTTGACTCAGCGGTTCCCTCCCGATGGGGTGACCGATAAGTCTCAGCATGTCGAATTTGGTGCGCTCTGATAGGACGGGAGTCAGCAGTGAGTATGCCTCGGTTAACTCCCCCCGCCGGACGAGACCAGCGAGCCGGGCGCCCAGGTCTCTGGCTTCTTGGGTCTTCAAAGGAAGGTTATAAGCCTGCGTGTTTTTGTATAAAAAAGCGGATTTCGGCGCCAATGATCTGGAAGTGCTCGATCATCATGTGGCCTCCGCTGGATAGTTCAACGAAGCGCGATCCCCGGATTCCGTTTGCAACCAGGTGACCGTG
>CBFDCK010000235.1:0-3477 GCA_965603285.1 uncultured bacterium | reverse complement strand
GGAGCCTGGAAGAGCATATCACCTCGTCCCAATAAACGCTCCGCCCCAGGCTGGTCCAGGATGACACGGCTGTCAACACCCGAAGCGACAGCAAACGCGATACGGGCTGGGAAATTGGCCTTGATCAACCCCGTTACTACGTCCACCGAAGGTCGCTGGGTCGAGATCACCAAATGGATGCCCGTAGCACGAGCCAGCTGGGCTAAACGGGTAATGGTGCGCTCCGTTTCATCCGGGGCGATCATCATCAGGTCTGCCAATTCATCGACTATTACCACCAGGTAAGGCAGTTTATAACCCTGATTCTCATCCTGGGTTCGATTGTAATCCTGTACACTGCGGCAGCCGGCTTCAGCCAGCTTGCGGTAGCGCATATCCATTTCGCGGGTCACCCACTGCAGGACACGAACAACCCGGTCCAATTCCACAACTACCGGTGCTAACAGGTGTGGAATGCCGTTGTACCCGGTCAACTCGACTCTTTTAGGATCGACCATGATCAGACGTAGATTCTCAGGGGTGTTATTCATCAGCAGGCAGCTGATCAAGGCGTTGACACACACCGACTTGCCTGAACCGGTTGCCCCAGCGATCAACAGGTGCGGCATTGCAGCCAGATCTGCAGCGACAGCGTTGCCCGAAACGTTCTGTCCCAGCGCAAAGGCAAGGGGCGATTTCATGCGCTTAAAAGCCTGGTTCTCCAGGATGTCGCGCAAGGTAACCAGCGAGATTTCCCCGTTAGGTACTTCAATACCGATGTAGCCCTTTCCGGGCACAGGCGCCTGGATGCGGATTCGACGGGCAGCCAGCGCCAACGCCAAGTCATCGGCTAACGCATTGATTTTACTGACCCGTACTCGCTTTCGTCCACTGCGTGTCTCAATGAAATCCGGCTCGACCCCGAATTGGGTGATCGTCGGTCCACGGTTAATCTCCACCACCCGGGCAGGCGCCCCAAACGAGGCCAGGGACTCTTCAATGACTTGCGCCCGCTGCAGGTCCATATTTTCGTCATACTGCACCTCTCCACCACTTTCCAATATTTCTTCGGTGGGCGGAAGCACCCAGGCACGCGGTTCGCTCCTGATCCCATCCGGTAAGCCGTTACCGGTCGCTGCCCATTCTGCCTGTAAAGAAACTGAATTAGCGTGACTCTCATTTAAAATATCACCAGTCGTGATGGGTGTCAGATTCCCGTTGCCAGATTCTCCTCGGGCGAAGCGTCTCCTGGGAGTACGAAAATTATTCCAGGTATCCAGCATCCAATCTTGAAAGCGTTCAAATGAAGGCGAAATCCAACGCACCATTTCAACGATCGTCACATCAAATGATAGCGCCAAGGCGATCAAGAAGAGCGCAAACAAGGCTATTGCAGCGCCCCCTATACCTAATCCGTCACGCAGTGCATCCGAGACAGCGGCACCAATGTACCCGCCTCCATCACCACGTTCAGCAAGGACGTATGCGCTTTCATCAGCACCAAGCAATTTTAAGAATTGCATCAGCGCCAATAGAACGACGAATAAGAGAATGAAACCCAATACACGCTCAAATGCTAACCGGGGTATGCGCTCGAACTTGCGCAAAACAAGCCAAGCCCCGCACACGATCAGACCAATTGGAAGAATGACCTTTCCCCACCCAAATGTTGTTTCAATGAAGGAAATCCATCCGCTGGTTATCCCGCTGCTGATTGGAGAAAGTAAACTCAACAAGGTAAGTAAACCCACCAGGGTCATGATAATCCCTGTAATATCTAACCAGCGATCAGCACCAATCCCTTCTATGGGCAGAACCCACAGCGAGTCAAAACGGGCCGATTTCTTCTGCCGGGCGCGGCTCTTTGAAGATGCGGTTTTGGGGGTGCGCGTACGGCTTGAAGACCTGCGGGCGGTTTTCTTGCGCGTAGTTGAGGCCTTTCGAGAGGATGTTTTCGCCTTGCTGCCGGTCTTTTTCGAGGTTCGGGTATTTTTACTGGTCATCTTGTTCAATAAATTCAGTTGCACAATCAGTGCCTGTTTAGAATCGGATTATAGCACAAATGGTCTGATTACTAACCCTACCAGCAGCCGGGGCTCTCTCATTAAAGTTGAGGTACAATACTGCTGCAATGCCAAAGACGTTAAATATTCTCACATCGAAAAATCAAAATAACCCACTCCCAGCATAACGCAAAAGGCTCCATCATTGTTTGAAATCATATTCCTTGGCACTTCCGCCTCGGCGCCCTCTATCCATCGTGGTCTCACGTCCCATATCGTCATGCATGATGAACAGCGCTTCTTAATCGACTGCGGAGAAGGCACACAGCGCCAGATCATGAAATCTGGTCTTGGTTTTAAGCGCATAAATAAGGTTCTGATCACACATGGGCACTTAGACCACATCCTTGGTCTGGGAGGATTACTCTCCACATTCATGCGATGGGAGACGATCGATAAACTGGATGTGTTCGGTGGTTCTTGGGCGCTGAAGCGCATCCAGGATCTATTGTACGGCGTTGTGCTGCGCGGGGCACGTCCTGCGATGGAAGTCGGCTTTCGAGAGGTGAAAGCTGGCATCATTTTCAAAGATGATGATTTCAGCGTCACTGCTTTTCCCGTTTATCACCGGGGAACTGATTGCTTCGGCTATCGATTTGAGGAAAAAACACACCGTCCTTTCCTGCCAGAACGGGCTGAAGAACTGCACATTCCCCCTGGACCCTGGCGGCGAGAATTGGTTAACGGTCAGTCAGTCATGCTGCCAGATGGTCGCCAAATACATCCAGACCAGGTGCTCGGTCCCGATCGACCTGGAACTCTTTACGTGCATGTCGGTGATGTCGGACGTACGGATGATCTAATAGACGTTTGCCGCAACGCTGATCTATTGGTGATCGAGTCCACCTACTTAGAAGACCAGATCGAACTAGCCCACCAATTTTCGCATTTAACAACCCGCCAGGCTGCCGATCTTGCTCTGAAATCTGGAGTTAAAAATCTTATCCTGACCCATATATCTCGCCGCTATCGCGAACGCGATGTCCTGGCTGAGGCTCGCGCTGTCTTCCCCAACGCATATGTGGCACGCGACTTCGATGATTTCCAGGTTAAACGAGGAGAATTACACAAGATCAATTTACTCGATCCAGGTCAACGCCGCAAATAAGTACCCAAATTTTAGTACAAAATCGAGCTCTTTAGCATGCTCAAGTAAAACGCTCTTCCTTCCAGACATCCGCCTGATTGTGATAACCGGCCTGTTCCCAAAAGCCGAGGCGGTCTTCGGTCAAAAACTCCAACCCCCGCAGCCACTTTGCTCCTTTCCAAAAATAGGGGACTTTCAAATCATTTCGAGCGAGTATGCTTCCCACAATACCCCGTAACGGATAACCGTGTTCTGGCGTGAGTGGCTCTCCGTTAAAATGCGTTGCCAATAAAAAATTTTCTGATAAAACGATCTCCAGGGGCAGGTTTGTGGTGTAGCCATATTCGG
>CBFDCK010000234.1:0-3510 GCA_965603285.1 uncultured bacterium | reverse complement strand
GTCTGGTACTGCTGCACATGACCAAGCTCGTGGGCCGTGATCGCCATCGCTGATATAGAATTTTTATTGTAAGTAGTATCGGATAATCGAACGACGTTTGCACCCGGATCGAAGTGGTCTGTCATCGAACCCGATACATGGTCCAATTGTACCGATTGCAGCGATGTTCGATCAATAAGCTGCTTTCCTATCTGGGTGCCGTTCAAACCGGACGAGTTTTTAACTTTAGTCCACTTGGCATTCGTATTACGAAGGTACAGTTGAACGCTCAATGAAATCACCAATGTTGGAATTAACACATACCAGAAATACACGGGATCAATAAACCACATTTTTTACTCCTATTTTCTTGATATTATTTCTATAATAATGTTCCTGAATTGGGTCAACCCCAATTCTCAATGTATTGTTCTTTTGAGAACTGGAATTCTCGATCTCTGCGAATCTGGAACACAAACCCCACCACGAATAGCACCAACCAGGCTAATATCCAAACCCAGGACGATGCAAAAATTGGCTCTAACAGGTTTCCGGCCTGTACATCCGGCAGGTTGACCTGCCCAAACAGCAGCATAAAGGCTGTAACCAGCAGGGCTGCACCCCCCACAGCGGTCAGGGCAGTTATGACATACTTCTGCAGGTTCCAGATCAACGCCAGAAAGGCAGCCGCAACGGCGCTCAATATAGTGACGATGGTGGTCAGAAATCCCGGGTCAAAACCCAGCGCCCCCATCAACCCTGATCCCAGCATGCCGCCAATCGCTGCAGTGAAGATTGCTACTCCAACCAGGAAAAACAGGTACGATAAGACCGCTGCAATCAAACCAATAATTACCCCAATAATGATCCCGCTTGCCGTCCAAAAAAAACCATCCCCAAGCAGCATTGTGGTCCCGGTCACACCCAACCACAGCCCGGCAAAGAAAACCCAGATGGGCAGCAGCACCAGGAAGAAGCGGTAGCCCCATAAGAGGGCAGCCAACCCTATCAGTGCTGCTAGTAGAACAACAAAAATGGTCGCTAACATAAATACTCTCCTATATTTAAAGATACTGGATATTAGATCTGCAGATTTACAAATCCGAATGTAAATAGTAAGTATCAACTTATCCATCATCAATCTACAGCTACGGCTGGTTCTTGCAGCTCCGCAGCGCTGTCAGGGAACGAAGCGATTATTCGGTCGTACATGTTTATGGCAGGCACGGCACTGGCGCCGTGGGCAAACACGCTCAGCAGAACAGTCGCAATTACCACCATTGTAATGGTGGTTTCTCCTGGAATATTTGCTTGCTCTTCCAGGAAAATCAAACCTAACACCATGGAAGCCAGACCACGTGGACCAAACCAACCCATAAAAAGAACCGATGATGTTTGAAGACGGGTGCCAATCATGGAGATCATGACTGGAATCAAACGGATGAGGGTCAGGCTCAAAGCAGCATAGAACCACATTGACAAAGATAATCGTGCCAAATCCGGGGTTGCAATCGTTCCGAAAATGAAAAAAATAAAGTATACCAGCAGATCGCCCCAGGTTTCGTCGAAATCCGCCATGCGGATATCAGTGCTTTGGAAGCCCTGGTAAACCATGGCGCCGGCAATAAAAGCCGCGATGAAACCATTTCCATGCAGGACATGTTCGCCCAGATACCAGGAAAGTATCGATAATGACAATAATGCCAGCTGCTGAGAATACTTCTCCATCCAACCCCGCCTGTCAGTATAAGTCAGCATCTTACCGCCGATCCAACCTAGCGCCACACCGACCAAGATACCAAATCCGATCTGCTGCAGCGTGTACACCACCCAGGAGCTTTGATGGGATCCTGCATCCGTTCTGGCCAAGGCGATAAACAGCATAAGAAAAGGAATGGATAGCCCGTCATTCAAACCACCTTCCACGGTCAATGCATGGCGGATGCGCAATGGCACTTTGGGGCTGTTAACAACCGCGGCGCCCAAGCTGGCATCCGTGGGGGCTAATATAGCAGCCAGGATGGCAGCCTCCCAGATTGAAAAATCACTGAACATTAGAACAGCGATCAAAGTGCCGGCGATGATAGTCAGCGGCATACCAATAATAAGCAGACGCCCAGGTAAATCAGATTCCTTTCTTGCCTGGCGCAGACTGATGCGGCTCGCTTCGCTGAAAATTACCACTGCTAGGGTGATTTCGCCGATGGTCTTGATGGTTTTATTCTTAACTTCAAAGTCATAAATTTCTGGAAATAATACAAACATCAGGATGCCGGCCAGGGTGAAAACCATCGGGGCAGAAATGATGGATTTCTGGGCTCGCTTGGATACCAGGCTGAATAGGAAGACCAGCAGGACAAAGACGCCGAGGATGATCATGTTGTCTCCTGAAAGTGCGTAAGATAAATTGCTTGACTCAGACGGTTTCGATTAGTCCCGTGCTATACAAAGTAGCCATTTAATTCTGCGTCTTCTGGCTCCTCTTGGCCCGGTCCGACGAACAGGTACTTCTCGGGGTCAATGACACGGGTGATATTAAATGCGATGGATCTTATTGTACCGGCACGATGTAGGAATCCCGGATCCAGCCGGTTCCGCCCGAAATAACCACTTCGGGCCAGCCGATATCATCGGCCATGATCAGTTGCATGTTAGGTTTTCCATTAGATATAGGATTATCTCCTTTTCATATACCTTCGTTTTTACGTTTCGTCAATATGTTAGATTCTTCTATCCAACTTGAAATTGTTGCGGCGAGTCAGGTATTCTCATCCTTTAGTTCTATCTTTCATCTCAAGGCGAGACATTTAACTGGCGCTGCAGATCAATCATGGCTTGCTGGGGAACTCGTAGCAGGCCATCCTGGGAGCGATCCAGGTCAACGATCAGCAAAAGGACCACCGACAGGATCAAAATAAGCAAGATCAATGCAATGTGATTGCGGTTCTCCCTATAGGCGCTACCCATGCCGACCAAAAACATGGTGCCCAAGGCGACCAGATACAGGCCCAGTAAGATTGTCGGAGGTACCCTGATCCCCAAACCAACGCTGACGCGTTCAGTATGCATATCGATGACTTCATTGAGGGATTCAATATAAATGGCGATCGTGTCGACGGGATTTTCCCTGGCAACGACCTCCGCACGGCTCCACAATTCATCGTGGATCTTTTCCGAGCGGGTCAAAGCCATCTCACGGGTCTCTAGCTCCCGGGCAGCCAGGCGCATATCGACATATTCGCGCAGCAGGTCGCGCGATTCAGTCCGGTAGGGCTCATCCAGGTAGCCGGCCCGCAGGTAAGAGGCCCCGATCGCATTGGCTTCATCGACCACTAATTCGCGCCGCTCGTTGAAGATATTCGCAGCAAAACCAACCACAAATGCCAGCAGGAACGCCAACAGGGCCAGGGTGGCGGCGACAATCGCGCCGACGCCTGCGTCGGGTCTGGCGATCGATTCCCGCAACCTGGTTTTGCCCAGCCGGTAGCCACTTTCCATCGCTGCAAACAATAACAGCACGGTCAGGAGGTA
>CBFDCK010000233.1:0-3610 GCA_965603285.1 uncultured bacterium | reverse complement strand
CTGGCGCTGGTGATCCGAATTTTCCTGTACTTGAACCCATGCCTGGCGGCATACAGTTTCACGCGTTCAGAGATTACGGCTCGAGCCCGCTCCCGGTACCATTCTATGAACACACTTTCCGCTTTCGGCAGCGCCCGGCGGGAAAGATAGAACTTCCGGCTGAGCACAAGAGCGGGGTTCAGGTCAGCGACGATCTTTAATTTGTTGGATTTGCCCAGGTACAGGAATTCCTCTCCATCCATGTAGATTTTTGGCTTGGATTGTGTGGATTTGTCTTTGACCTGCTTCTGTTTCTCCCTGATCCATCTTTCTTTTTGCTTCACCAGGTGTTTGATATCGACGTCGGAAATACGCATGGGAGCCCGCACGACCAGTCTGCCGTCCGGTTCAACGATCAGGGCGATCGATTTGCGTTTGGTGCGGATTATTTGGTCGATTTTCACAATTTATGTTTGGCTGATTCTTTGGAGTAATGATGGGTGTTAATGTTATCAGATTATTAGTCGATATGGGGGAATCCAGCGGCGTGTCACTGCGAGTAGCGAAGAGCATCCAGGACAGCTCCCACGCAAAGTTGAATGTGTACGACCACCGGTGAGGACACCGGTTGGATCGATAGGCAATTAAAAAGCAAAGACGCCCTTGCCGAACGCCTTTGCTAAGAAAGGAGGGTGAATTCATCTTTTGGGTGGTGGATCGAGAGATTTGGGGAGTTCGTGCTGGGACTGCCAATCGCGGATGATTAACCGCAGTGCAGCGCTGAAGCCCTTACTGCCAAATTTCTGCTCTTCAGCCACTTGCCGTATCAGGCGCACGTCGTTCACTTCCAGATTAACCATTTGAGGGATGTAGGTGGGAGGCATAGCAGCGTTTCCTGTAATTGATAACCAGAACAAATGTTTCTGGTATTGTAACAGAACAAATGTGCTATGTAAAGGGTTGAATTTTATATGTATATTTTTATAAACCGGGGTGAGGGCTATTTAGCAGAAATCAACCCAAAATCTACTCCCAGTGATTCTAAAGTGAACGCGAATCCTTCTGCCAGCGTACCCAGGATGAAGATGCTTAAAACAAGCACCCCAATCATCATCAAGGGCAGGATGATTGAGCGCCAACCTTTCAATTCGTGAGCTGCCACCGCCGCTATCCAGGCTGCGAAAAACGCCAGCACGGAAACTAAGATACGCACGATATCAGAGACGACGGGAATAAAAGCCAGCAGGTCGAGCACATACACGAACTGCGCAAAACCCAAACCGCGCAGGGTCGCTGTAAAGGTGCCCTTACCGCCCAACAGACGAGCCGTCAGGAATACCAATACCACACTGACCAGCCAGGCGAGTATTCGTGTGGCAACCGATTCCCACTGGAAGCCCTCCATTCGCACAACAGATGCTGTGATTGACCCGATCACTCCCAGCAGTACTGCTGGCGCAGTCATATAAATGTCGTGAGCGATTTCCTGGTAAGCGCTTTTTTCGAGCACCAGGGCGCGCCCTGCGAGACTGAGCCATTTGTCCACCTGGCTTAAGCCCTTACTTATAGTTCCCGGTGACCATGCATCTACGGCTTCTTCGGTTGGCTCTTCGGGTTTGGCAGGAGGACCGCTCAAACCCCGTCGGCTGTTCAGGATGGCGAACACGTCCGCCGAATTATTAGTCTCCGGCACAGGCATATCCGCCGGGTGGAACATAAAGGCGTCGGTCTGTTCTCCACCTAGACCGCCGTGATTGCCGATCAACTCCTCCATGGCAGCCACAGTGCCGTCCGGGAACAAAGTGCTGTTAACGATCAGGTCACCGGCGTGGGGGAAGTCAGCTATGCGTCGCACCTGCACGGCGCGCAGGTCCACATCACCGTACGGTTCCAAGGGATCTTCACCGCTGATTTCGCCTGTGTGCAGGTTCCGGCTCCCGTCTTTTCCCAGTACGATTGGTATGCCTTCGTTATCATAAGTGCCAACGAAGCCCACCCCCTCGTGCTGGACGAGCGCCTCGACCATACCCGTATAGGCGCTGTTCAATTCGCTCAGCGTGATCTTACGAGGGTACAGGTCAAAATAGACTTGGGCTATATTTCCACTCCCGCATACCGTGACGTTAGTAGGTTCTGCCGGTTCCATTTCAACTGTCCGCGCTTCCACCCCCTGGTTTATTGCTTTCTCTGCTCCACCCATCACAGCGCTGCCGAGCTTGCCAGCCATCTCCTGTTCCTGGATGTTCTTCAACTCACCTGCCATAGCGGTCATCCCTATCGTACCGTCATCACCGCCTGAAGCAATAACCACTTCTGTTCCCTGGGGCATGTTTTGCTCGATGAACTCCTTCAACGTATAGTCGTAACGCTGCAAGAAGGTGGCGCCAAAGGATTGACCGTGATCGGACAGCAGCACCAGTTCATACGGGCGGGGTGCTTTTTCTGCAATTGTGTCACGGATGCGACCGATGACCCGGTCGTACTGTTTCAAAGTGCCAAATGCATCCTTAGTCCAGGGACCAGAGTGATGCGCGACTTCATCATAACCCGGCCAGGTTATGTAAAGTGAGGGAGTGCCGCGGATGATATCCATTATCGCCAGGTATGCTGCAACATCACGCATGAATATCGTCATCCCTGCTCGCATAAAGGGGTAACCTTTATGCAGGCGGTTCAGGCGCGGTTCCACGTTATGGATGCGTTGTTGAAAACCTTGCCATAATTCCAGGATCACATCGGCAAAAAAGAAGATCAGGGTGCGGGTGAAGAAGTATGGGTTTAGCATTAACAGATATATGTCTCTGGCGCGCTGTTTTTTTTCTTCCTTGTCCCCGCTTGTTATATCCGCCAGGGTGAGCAGCGATTTGTGGGCGTCGCCGTTCATCATATTGTTGATGCTCGAACCACCGCGCATCAATCCCTGACCGTGGGCATAGCGCGCGTTGATCATCGCCGAGTCGTGGCTGGAAACAACCATCCTGTTCAGGTCTTTATCAAACCAGCGGAACGCGGGGATGTCATGGTTGTCACCAAACATAATCCCCGATTGGCAAGCAGAAGTCTGGGATGGCAGACCGCAGTCCACTCGTGATAGGACATAGCCATCATTCTCAATCATCTCGCTCAGGTTGGGCATCCAACCGTCCTCGATCGCTTTTTGGATGTGATGGTAGCTCAGCCCGTCAATTTCCATCATCACCAATCCGCGCTCGTCAGTTTCCGCGTCAGGGAACATTTTCCTTTTTGCCAGGCGTTCGACCAATCCCTGGTAAAAGGAGCCCTCATCGTCAACGGTCATCAAGCCGGTGAGTATTGTGTTGATAGCAGCGAAGATCAGACCGCCGATAAAAGCTGTCAGCCAGCCGTCGACCTGGAAGGCTGAACCCATCAGGTTTGATGTCAGCACTAAGGCTATAGCATTGACGAAGAAACCGATCAAGAAGACTACTATCATGCCAAACGGGACAGCCAGCATCAGGATCAGGGGTCTGATCAAAAAGTTGATAATCCCAAGTAGCAAAGCCGCCGATGCTGCTACTGAGATGGCGGGGTACGAGCCTGAACTCTGGATTGTGATCCCTGGAAGAATCACAGCCGTCCCCATCAATGAGATGGTGTCCACGAACCACAA
>CBFDCK010000232.1:0-3632 GCA_965603285.1 uncultured bacterium | reverse complement strand
ATATAGGCGTCGGGATGATTGAACATGGGGATAACAGCCTTTACGGCTGGGTTATTTACGACGGGAAGCAGTTCTGCGGTCGTGCCGATGTAGGATATGCCAAACCCGCCGATGCTGCCGTTCGACCAGGGTTGTTTGACGATCCAATCCACGATCTCAACGGTATCCTTTACAGAATCTTCAGGCCAGGGGTAAGGCCATGTACCGAAAGAGGCGCCTGTACCACGCACATCGACGGAAACAAGGGCATAGCCGTGGCTGGTAAAAAAAGGTTTGAAGTCTTTGAAATCGGGGGTTAATTGATCCGGTGTGAGGAACCACTTGAAAGGCGCCCGCAGTTCCATCGCCCGCCAGTAGCGGGTTTGGGTTAGGAGGGCTGGTATTTTCTCAACAGGAGGCAGGTTTTTGGGGAGTACTACCTCGATGGCTATCTTGACCCCATCGCGCATTGGTATGTAAAACGACTTGATGCTCACACCTTGGTAACGCGGCTCTGGCGGCTTGAAAGAGCCGAATCCTCCATTGTCTTTCTGTATAGGTAATTTGTATTTAGTCATTTATTTTCTCTCTCTTGGAGTTGAATAAGTTTATCACTTATCTCTGCGTCAATAGGATTGAATTTCACTAATGGAAGATCGGCGGCTAATTCATAAAATTGATCCCGGTTCGGTCGTGGAGGCAAACCGTGAAAAAACATCATTGCCCCCATCATAAGCGGATGCCTTTTGACCCGCATTTCTAAAAACTCGCTGATTTGAGTAGAGTCAGTGATGACCTGAGCTTGAGCGTGAAAGTGGATATCCTCTAATTCAACCTCGACATTCGAATCTACCAGGATGTTGCGCACCCAATCAGCCTGGCAGCCGCGTGCTGAAGCGACAAAAACAGCGCCTTTTTCTATTTCATACTGGAGCGGTGTTTTGTGGGGCAAACCCGATTTGCGCCCGGTTGTAGTTAATATCAACACTCGGCGCTTGAAAGACGAAAGCGAGCTATTGACCCGCATTATTTTCGGATTCAGTCTCCTCATGAGGCGCCAGATCAGTGGTGCGTTGTTCCTCCCGTGGCTCATTGCATATCCTTGCGCATTGAAAAAACTAAGATTGTCCAGCACCAATTCATCCAGGCGCATGACTAGTGGGTTACAAGTGTCTATTAATAAAAGTAGTTTGCCAACAGTAGGTAGTTAACAGCAGATTACCAATATTAGCTACCACCGTTTGTTTGTGATGCGTTGACATAATCGTGTGGTAGAAGTTAGTCCTGGTAATAGAAAACCTTATTGGGGCTGCAGTTTAGAATTTCTTGTATATCCTCTGTTTTGATTTCGATTGTTTTCTCCGGTGGTCCGGGAGAGTAGATGAATCTTTCGTGTTGAAATATTTCATTGTCGATGATTAGCGTAACTTCAGCGGAGTGACCGAAAGGACAGGCACACTTCGGAACGCAGCCTGTCTCTTCGTTGAGTTCCTGATCTGAACAGACCTTAGACTTGCTCCCAAGCAGTACCCTGAGACGCTTGGGATCAAAACGCTTTCCCTCCAAGGAAATGAACATGCAGTAGCGGTCATCCTTCAGTTTGAGGAAAAGGCTCTTGCTTTCTACACCCGACAAATTGTTGCGCTGGCGTATCTGGGCCGCTTTTTCGTAGCTTAGCACCGGTTCATGCTCGAATTCGCGGTATTCAATTCCGGCGCTTTGCAGCAAATCGATATTTTGTCTATAAAGATTTTCTGTGTTCATAACGCCTCTAAGAAACCGGTTCCTGGACTCCCACGACTTTGCTGCGGCGTTCCAACAAGATGACATCCCTCCATATCCCGTCGTTTTGACCGATTTTTTCCTGAATGCCAATTTCGCGGAAGCCGCACGACTTGTGCAGAGCGAGACTACGCGTATTTTCGGGGAATATGCCCGCCTGAAGAGTCCAGATGCCGGCCTGTTCCGATTCTGTGATCAACGCCTGCAGGAGGAGTTTGCCTACTCCTCTCTGCCTGAATTGAGCGGCGACATATACACTAACCTCAGCGACGCCGGAATATATACAGCGGCTGGACACCGGGCTGACTGCAGCCCAACCGATCACCTGTTCATTTGAACGGGCGACGAGCCTGGGACCGGGCAGGTGGTTGGTGTCCCATTCTTCCCAATCCGGAACCTGCGTTTCAAATGTGGCGTCTTCAATTGCAATGCCTTGCGCGTAAATGGATCGTACAGTTTCCCAGTCGTTTCGGTGCATACGATCAATTTGGATGTACATCCTTTTTACCCCACCGGTTTTTTTTCGAATTAACCAGCCTTGCCTACAGTATATATAATTTCTTCCCGAAAATCAATGTTTACAGCTCCCAAATTCTGATCTTCTTATCCGCTGCGCCGATCGCTATCCAGCGCCCATCCGGGGAGAAGGCAATCCCATTTATGACTTTAGTGCTTACAGGAAGTTCAGCTTGGAGCGATAGGTCTCCCACAGACCAGAGTTGAACCATACCTTCCATGCTTATGGCGAGCGTCGTTTCATCCACAGAAAATGCCAGGCTGCGAATGCCAGGAATGCCTGGATTTAACCTGCACTTCTCCTGCCAGTTCGTCGTGTCCCAGAATATTAGCGTACCTTCATAGCCCAACGATACCAGGGAGGATCCATTGTGGATATAGGTGAGCGATCCAACCACAGTTTTGTGACCATTTAATGTTCCGATTGGCTGCCCGGTGGGCAATTTCCACAGTTTAATCTCGTCACCCAAACCTGATGTCGCGAGCGTTTTGCCCTCCGGTGAAAAAGCAACCGAAGTCAGGTTGTTCCTGCTGGCTTTAATCGCGACCAATTCCCTCCCGGAAAGCGACCACACCGCGGCGCGACCGCCGTAAGAACCAGCCGCAATCCATTTCCCATCAGCGGATATTCGCACTGAGGCGACAACCTTCTTCCGGTCTTGCAGCGTGCGACGTATTTCTCCGTCGGGAAATGACCACAGCTTAACGGTTTGGTCGGACGAGCCGGTCGCCAGAATCTTTCCATCGGGGGAGAGTGAAAGGCTGTTGACGCTCTTAGTGTGTCCACCGAAGGATCCCAAATGCTCCCAATTGGGGAGCGACCATAATTTGACGACGTTGTCCATCCCGCAAGATACCAGGGTATGGCTGTCCTGGGTAAAGAGCAGATCGATAATGTAGCTCGTATGAGCTTTAAAAACAGTGATTTCCTGCATCCCTAATCACCTCTAAGTACATCAATGAATTCAAATGATAAGTTAAATTATAGCTGTATAAGCCGGATTATTATATCGGATTCCTCTTACTCTCCAGTTGGTCGGTCTCCCACGCCTGGTTGAAGAACGGAACCCCGGGTGAACGGCGGCGTGGGAGCCGCTGTAACTGAGATAGCAGGATATAATAAGTATGCCGGTAGAATATTAAGCTACGAATTTCTAAAGATGGCATGTTTGTATCATGAAAACGCTGAGTACATTCATCCTTTCATCCATTAATTTTTTTCTGCGCCCAGCGAGGATTATTCGCGGCTACCAGATCGGCAATCTGCGGTTGGACCTGATCGCTGGATTGACGGTAGCGGTGATCATGCTACCCCAGGCGATGGCATACGCTCTGATTGCCGGATTGCCGCCCCA
>CBFDCK010000231.1:0-3633 GCA_965603285.1 uncultured bacterium | reverse complement strand
ACTAAATTAAGAGTGGAATTACAATGAAGGATTTCAAATACATTTGGATTGTCGGTCTAATAGTCACTTCCCTAATTGTAGCGGTGCCGATCGTATCGCTTGTGTCTGCAGAACATGGATCTGAGGACGACCCCTGGGAAACTATCCCGGCGGAGGTTCCGCCAACCGATCATTCGTACATTATCGAAGGTCCATTTGAAACCGGTCCTGAAGTTACTGCGGCTTGTCTTGAGTGTCACGAAGATGCAGGGCAGGAGATGCTCCAATCCGTGCATTGGAAATGGGAAGGTGATCCGGTGATGGTGGAAGGACATGACGAACCAGTGACGATTGGCAAGAAAAATCAGATAAACAATTTTTGCATTGGGATCCAATCTAACTGGACCGGCTGCACCCGCTGTCATGCAGGTTATGGCTGGGAAGATGCCGATTTCGACTTCTCTAACCAAGTGAATATTGATTGCCTTGTATGTCACGATCAAACTGGAACTTACGTAAAGAGCAATTCTGGTCTACCTAACAGTGATGTCGATTTGCTGACGGCGGCGCGCAGTGTTGGAACTCCCACACGCAACAACTGCGGTGGTTGTCACTTTAATGGCGGTGGTGGCAACGCGGTCAAGCACGGCGACCTGGATGGCAGTCTTTTCTTCCCAACGGAAAATATCGATGTCCATATGGGACGTTACGACCTCCAGTGCGTCGACTGCCACCAAACAGAAGAACACGACATTCGCGGGCGTGCCATGTCAGTCAGCATAGACAATGAAAACCAGGTGTTTTGTACCGATTGTCACAGCGAAACCGTGCATAAGGATGAACGTATCAACGTTCATGTCGACACCGTTGCCTGTCAAACCTGCCATATTCCTGAGGGGGCGGTCAGAGACGCGACCAAGATGCATTGGGATTGGTCTACCGCTGGGCAAGACCTGCCTGAAGATCCACACGAATACCTGAAAATCAAGGGAACTTTTGTCTACGAAGAGGGCTTTATGCCAGAGTATACCTGGTCGAATGGCAACGCCGACCGTTATTTATTGGGCGATGTCATAGATCCCGATGAGACGACAATGTTGAACCAACCAAAAGGTGATATCAATGATCCAAATGCCAAGATCTGGCCTTTCAAGGTACACCGCGCTAACCAGATTTACGACTCCGTAAACAACTACCTGCTGCAGCCAAAGACGGTTGGTGAAGGTGGATACTGGACGGAGTTCGATTGGGATTTAGCCGCAGAATTAGGCTCGCAGGCGGTTGGATTGGATTACAGCGGTGAATACGATTTTGCTCCTACCGAAATGTACTGGCCTCTCTCCCACATGGTTACATCAAAAGAGAAAGCTTTACAATGTACCGATTGTCATGGCGGAAATCAGCGCATTGATTGGGAAGCTTTGGGTTACTACGGAGATCCGATCAGGTGGGGTGGCCGCAATCAAGAACTGCATAATTCCGAGTGACAGGTTCGATCTACAATGCACGTAACGAAATCTAATCGATCCTTATTAAATTTAGCAGCTTATGTGCTGCTGGTAATTTTTTTCCTGGCTGGATTTTCACTTTTTGTTTCTCAGAAAGCTGCGGCAGAAGGCTCCCATCTGCATCCCACGTTTCCATTATTAAACAAATATGGTGAAAATGTGTTGGATGCAGATGGTCCGGTTTCTACCATGCAAACGTGCGGGGGTTGCCACGACACGATTTTCATTGAGCAGCACAGCTTTCACACGGATGTGGGGCTGAGCGCATTCGGTGAACCTGGTCAAACTACGAGCGGTCGGGAATGGGATACCAGCCCCGGTTTTTTTGGGAAGTGGAATCCATTGACCTACCGTTATTTGTCGCCTGAAGGTGACGAGCGGATTGATATGACGACCCCTGAATGGGTGAAAATGTTTGGCATCCGGCATGTAGGCGGTGGTCCAGCGGTTGAAAGCCGTGATAGTGGACCTCTCACCGAGCTGACCTCAGATGACACCCGAGTGGAATCCCACATTGTTGATCCAGAAAGCGGTAAATTGGTCCCCTGGGATTGGGATGAATCAGGTGATGTGGAGATGAACTGCTTCCTTTGCCATACACCATATCCCAATAACGAGGCGCGCATTGAAGCCCTGCACTCTGGTGAATTTGATTGGGCAAATGCTGCCACCTTACTTGGGACTGGTATAGTAGAAAATACAGCCGGGGAGTGGCATTGGGAAAAGGATGCATTTGACGAGAATGGTGATCTGAAGGAGGAATACATCACCCTCCAGGATCCCAGCAACGAGAATTGCAGTCAATGTCACGGTCTGGTACACATCGATGCCCAGACTCCTCTGGTGATGTCCTCATGTCAGCCAGAGCAGTGGAGCACGATTACTACAGGTCAAATAGTCTCACCGCAGCGCATATCAGAATCTGGCATGAATATCGCCAGTAAAGAAGATTTATCACGCTCTTGGGATGTCCATGCTGAACGTGTTATAGAGTGTACAGATTGTCACTACTCGCTTAATAACCCTGTTTACTACCAAGAGTCTGACGTAACACGCCCTGATCACCTCTTATTCGACCCTCGCCGGATCGACCTGGGAGAATACCTTTACCGACCCCTGCACCAATTTGCCAAAGGCCAGAGCTCCCAGGGCAGCACTGCTCAGGAACTGGACAACACCTTACGGCGCTGTGAGTCGTGTCACAGCACTGAAGCTGCCCATGATTGGCTGCCGTATAATGAGCGGCACATGAGCGCCTTGAGTTGTGAATCCTGCCACATTCCAGAAATGTATGCCCCCGCCCGCCAATCACTGGACTGGACAGTCCTGCAAACGGATGGCGCACCACAAGTGAACTGTCGCGGCGTCGAAGGAGAAGGTGATACTTTTAGCAGCGTATTGATTTCGGGGTTTGAGCCAGTATGGCTGCCGCGTCAAAATGTTGATGGCTCCTCATCATTGACTCCCCACAACCTGATTACATCCTGGTATTGGGTGTATGGTGACCCGGAACGCCCCGTGCCTTTCCGGGACCTGGAAACGGTCTGGTTGGATGGAGATGATTATCACCAAGAGATCCTTGACATATTTGATAGGGATGGTGATAGTCGACTTGATGATGCTGAGCTGGTAATTGATAACGAAGAAAAAGAAGCGTTGATCGCCGGGCGGCTGGAAACGCTCGGTTTAGATAATCCGCGCATTGCCGGTGAGATCCAACCGTACAGCATTCATCACGATGTGACTCATGACGAGTGGGTGATTAAGGACTGCCAGACCTGTCATGGAGAGGAATCACGGATAACCACCGCGATGCTTCTTTCGGATAATACTCCAGGAAATGTTACACCTACATTTGTTGGAGATGAGTTTACATCAACGGATGGTGAGCTGTATACCACAGATACCGGTGAGCTGTATTATCAACCTCGCCCCTCCCGGAGCACACAAAATAGTGAACAGATAAGTCTGTATATTCTCGGACACGATAGTGTCTATTGGGTGGACCGGTTCGGCATTCTTATTTTCTTGGGAACACTTGCTGGCGTCACAATTCACGGAGGGCTGCGCTACTTCTCCGCTCGCCGTCGCGTTCATCAGGAACCTGAACTGAAAGAAGTATACATGTACAGCGTATACGAACGCC
>CBFDCK010000230.1:0-3692 GCA_965603285.1 uncultured bacterium | reverse complement strand
TGGACATTGCCAAAAACCTTGCAGAATTCGGCTTGGACCACTGCCTGATCTCGAACTCCTGTAACCACTGGCTCTGTCATTTATTTCCATACTTACTGGAATAATTTATTACGAATTTACTTTATTATAGAAATACAAGACTGCTCCTGCAAGTACTAATCATCACTGTTGTCATGATAATTCTTGATAAGTAGTCATTACGTTTTGGAAAAGCGTCTGTTGGACTAAATCTGAAAATCTGCATAGTGTGCCGATCAGTTTTTCAGACATTACGATGACAGGTCAACGGCCTAAAAACAGATGCAGTTTGCGGATAGAGTGAAGTCTGTACTCAATGTCAAGGCTTTCAAACTTTCCCAACCCGGGTGACAAGAGCAAGCGAGTTTATTCGACCTATTGTTTATGAAAGTGGGGAAACGGTTGTTACTTAATTAGTGGGAATATATTTGGGGTTAGATCATAGCTGTAATACAAACCCTGATTAGTAGTTATCCCTCCGCTAAGCGCAGCAAGTCTTGGTTCGAGGGATCATGGATATAGCCCCAAAAAGCCTCCTGGGCTCGGTTACGGACATCGATCCCCCGGCGGATCATGAATATCTTACGCCGCAAATCAAGATCGGCAACCGGTACTTCCACGATTTTGCCTTGTTCGAGAGCGCACGCCGCTGCCAGGCGTGAGACAAAAGACACCCCAAAGCCAGCCGCCACAGTTTCCACGATAGCCTCGGCGTTGCCCACCTCAAGGTATATATTCAAGTCATCCAGCGAAATGTCATGCTTGTTCAGGACATCAAGCATCACCCGCCGCGTCCCGGCGGTCCGCTCGCGCACGATGAAAGGTTCATCCAGAATGTCGGTGGGTTCAATGAACGGGCGCTGCGCCCAGGGATGTTCGGCTGGTGCGATCAGAATGATGTGATCTTCAAAGAACTCCTGGCAATCAATGCTGTCCCCGCTTACCTCGCGGCTGATCACACCCAGGTTAGCGTCTTCTTCCAACAGGTGGGCGACCACGTAATCTGGCGTGCAGGACAGGATGGTGATCTTGACCCAGGGGTATTGGTCGTGGAAGCGAGCCGCCAGTTGAGGGAGTAAATATTTTCCGGTGGTCGTGCTGCAGGCGATACGGATAGAGCCCACGATCTTATTTTGCAGTGAGTCCATCATTTCCGACATCTCGATGGCTTGACGAATGAGCTTGCGCGCCCACGGCTGCAGGATGCGTCCAGCCTCTGTTAATTGCAACTCAGACCCTGAGCGATCGAATAATTCAACCCCCATGTCCAGTTCGAGGCTCTTAATGTGATGACTGACTGTAGGCTGGGTTAGATGCATGCGCCTGGCTGCTTTGGAGAAACTTAAACTCTCAGCAGCATATAGGAAGGCGCGAAGTTTATTGAGGTCGATCATTTATATCCCTTTTTTAAAATTCTTTTTACCACATAGCGCGCAGAGAGTTCTGAGTTATCGATGGCAAATCATTATTAATATTGTACACGGATTTAATACTATTATTACAGTTCTTAAATTCTGGGATTTATCCGTGTTCAACGGCACTTATCTTTGTCCCAACACAGAAAGGAGCAACTAGTGGCAGCGGCGAGAACGCGCCTCTCCTTTCACTTTCATCTACCAAGCGAATCCTGGTATTGAACTCCTCTCGTTTCAATCACAGCTTAGAGAGCTAAACGAAGTCTCGAACATCGCTGCTAGGGTGCTTCAAGCGGATTGGTCAACCAGCGGCAGCAGTATTTTGAAAGTTGTGCCTTCCCCCTGCTTGCTTTTCACATCCATCTTGCCCCCAAAACGATCGATATACTGCTTGACAATGCTCAAGCCCAGACCGGTCCCTTGAATTTTGGTACCGCGCACATTACCGGCGCGGAAGAATTCTTCTCCAATTTGAGACAGATCATTTTCAGGGATGCCGATGCCGGTGTCTGAAACACTGATGACAGCCCGGTCGCTCTGTGTAAATAATTCAACACTTACGCTGCCCCCTTCAGGGGTGTATTTAATCGCGTTACCGATCAGATTATGGAGAATTTTTTCTATTCCGTCTTCAGAAGCCTGGACTGTTAGCACATTTTGCGGGGTTACACAGGTGAGCCCTACATTCTTGCTTTGGGCTTCGATCGCGAAGTAATCTCCAGCCTTTTGTATTAGAGGTCCTAACGTGACGCGCTCGAGAGGCTGATCCTGGTCAGCGGTTTTACTGGCAGCCAGCGAAAGCAGGTCGTTAATGAGCTCTATTAACATATCAAGCCGCACATTTATGCGATTCAAAATTTCGCCTTGCTGTTCGTTGAGATCGCCCGCCAGACCGCGCAGCAGCGTTCGCACTAGGCTCTGGGCACCTGCGACCGGTGACCGCAATTCATGCGCCACAATCAGCATGAAAGCGGATTTGAACTTATCCAGCCGCTCCATTTCCTCTTTGGCGTGCGCCAGTTCGGCTGCGTGCTGCTCAATTTTTTGTAAACGCTTGGCTTCCAGGGAAAGCCGCCGCTTTTCTAACCCCTGGTTGACCGTCATGATCAGCACATCGGATGTGAAGGGTTTGGAGATAAAATTATAAGCCCCCAGTTTGATAGCGTTTACAGCCAGTTCAACCGTGGCGTAACCAGTGATGACAACGCATACGATGTCCGGGTCTTTTTCGTGGATCGGTTCTATCAAGTCGATGCCGCGCCCGTCAGGCATCATGATATCCAACAGCACCAGATCAAAATCGCCCTCATGCACCACTTGCTGCCCCTCTTTGATTGATGCCGCTGTCTGCACATCGAATCCCTCGGGCGTCAAGGCACGCCGGCAACCCTCTCGAATGCCCAATTCATCATCAATGACAAGAATACTGCCTGTGGTTTCCATCGAATACCTTCTGGCTTCAGGCTATTGTATCACTCATCGAATTGGTCGTTGATAACAACCCCTCAGGCAGATGGGTCGGCAGTGTTATGATGAAGGTAGTACCTTTACCTTCCTGACTCTGGACGTTGATCTGCCCGCGGTGCATCTTAATGATACCGTATGTGATCGATAATCCTAAACCTGTTCCCTTGGTGGGAGCCTTTGTAGTGTAGAAGGGCGAAAATACTTTATTTAAGTTTTCCTGCGGGATGCCGGCGCCGGTATCGGATATCTTGATATCCACCCAATTGTGATCCAATGAGCGGCTGGTGATCGTGATGGCGCCTTCTGAATCCATCGCTTCAGCGGCATTGTTGAACAGGTTGATAAAAACCTGCTGCAGTTGGTCTGGATCAGCCTGGATAGGGGGCACAACGGAGCTGAAATGGCGCACAAACTTCACCTCCTGGAACGCCGGTTGGACGCTGAGACCTTCAATCACCTGTTCAAGCAGGTCGTGAATGTTAGTCTCCTGAGCTATCACGTTCTGCTGCCTGGAGAAGTTCAGAAGGTCCGCAACAATCGATTTACAGCGTGTAGTTTCGTTGATGATCATCTTCAGATCATCCCGGCGAGGGTCGTCTTCATCCACTTCTTTGTACATCATATCCGAGAAGAGCAGAATCGTGCCCAAAGGATTGTTAATCTCGTGTGCAACCCCAGCCGCAAGCTGCCCCATCGAAGCGAGTTTCTCTTTTTGGAGCAGCTCCTCTTGAGTTTGGTCCAATTCCTCGACCATCCTATTGAAAGAATGTCCCAGGACAGCCAGCTCCCCAG
>CBFDCK010000229.1:0-3695 GCA_965603285.1 uncultured bacterium | reverse complement strand
ATCAGCCAACCCCCATTCATGATGAAAGTATCAAATGCCCAAAACCGCACCCTCTTATTCAGCCTGAACTTCGGTCTGGTGACACTATCCGGCGCTGTTGGCAGTCTATTTCCGGTCAATTGCCCGCTCTGTTTGGAGACCTCTTGGGTGTAGCGGCGGATAGTGCGAGCGCATACCGGGCGGTACTCTTTTCTGCGGTCATCCTGAGTTCATTGACACTATTGCCGTTGTGCTTGATACGTGAACCGCATACCGCTAATGGTGATGCAGTTAATAATCGCGCTGAAAAAACCGAATCATTGCCTTTGATTCTACATTCTTTAAAAAAAACTATCACACGCCCAATCACTCTGAAACTATCGCTTCCAATGCTGATGCTAGGCTTTGGTGCTGCAATTTTAATCCCCTATATGAACATCTTCTTCCGTGATACTTTCGCAATCTCAGACCAGACCCTAGGGATTTTGTTCAGCCTTTCCGCTCTAATGACAGGCGTCGGTTCGCTAATTGCCCCTCGATTGACTACGGAATTGGGGAGTAAAATCCGGGCTATTGTTCTAACACAGTCGCTTAGTGTGGTCTTTCTCTTGATCCTTGGTTTCTCACCCTTTTTTGGATTGGCAGCGGTCGCGTTTTTGCTGCGCAGCGCTTTGATGAATATGTCAGTCCCTTTATTTGATACTTTTTCCATGGAGCACGTGCGTGAGCAGGAACAAGCCACTGTGGTCAGCGTCAAAGAACTAGCCTGGCAGGCAGGCTGGACAGTCGGTCCATTTATTTCAGGTGTTGTTCAGGAATCATATGGCTTTACACCCCTATTTATCACTACTGCGATTTTATATGCGATTTCAATAATAATGACCTGGGGGTTCTTTCATAATACCGAGCGAAAACCGGTTTAAACAAACAAAGCAGACCCGATATGGGGGCCTGCTTTGCTTAGGAGGAGAAATGAAGAAGATAATTTACTCTTCTATTATAATGACGCACTATACTGCATTTATCTTACTTTATTGGAAAAACCATCACCTCAGATATTTTACAAGGGTTTAATGAATGCAATTAAGCTGCTGGCTAAAGTCACCTATACATAAACTGGGACATTCCAGTGACGGTATTTAGAATTTTTGCCATAGACAACGTCCTCGAATACTCCCCGCAACTGGGTTGTGACTGGTCCCATCTGTCCAGATCCAATCGGTCTATGGTCAACTCGAGTGACAGCCGTGATCTGGGCAGCAGTTCCCGTCATGAAGAACTCGTCACAAATATATACTTCGGTACGGTCGATCTGACGCTCCACAACCTTGAGACCTAATTCGCTACTAGCTAATTCCATTGCTGTTCGTCGGGTGATGCCTTCCAAGATGTTATCGGTAACTGGGGGGGTAATCAGAACGCCATCACGCAGCATAAAGATATTCTCGGCACTTCCTTCCGATACGTGTCCATCCTCGTTGAGCACCAGGGCTTCATCAAATCCCGACCTGAGCGCATCGGTCTTAATAAATGCTGAATTTACATACGCCCCGCTGATCTTGCCGCGGGCGGGGATCACATTATCATCAACGCGCCTCCAGGAAGAAAATGTGACGTGAGCGTTTGTGTCATTCGAGACATAACGTTCAAAAGGCAGAGAGACTATTGCAATCTCATCGTGAAGATCATGCAGCTTAACGCCAATAATCTCATCGGCTTTATATGCCAACGGTCTGACATAAGCGTTGCACCGCAAGCCTTCCACCTTTAGCAAATTAATCGTCACTTCGACCAGGCTTTCAGGGGTGTTGTCGAACTCCATACAAAGAAGTTTAGCCGAATTTAGAAAGCGTTTGTAATGGTCTTTGGGTCGAAATAAGTATAACTGTTCTGAATCGCCATTCCAATAAGCCCTTATACCGCCGAACACCGCCGTGCCGTAGTTAAGCGCGTGATTCAGAACACCGACTTTTGCCTCACCATAGGGTACAATACTGCCCTTGAAATAAGCATAGTTGGGAAGCGCCATTAATTATCCTCCTGCTAAAAGAATTGGTCTTTTTAACTAGCTCACATGAATTATATCACCAGGAAACACATCTCGCAGCTTGTCCTACAGCTAATGCTGCTTGATAACAACATACCGCCACATAAAGGGTTTCTTTAACTTAAAGTTGAGGGTATACTCTTAAGTTAAACGACAGGTTTGCATGCATATCAGCTCTACCCTGGAATTACCTTCATAAAATATTGTTTTTTTAGTTTGTCGAAATTTTCTAAACTAATCATTATCAACATCAGGAGTGCCCCCTTATGAAACGCGCTGTCAGTATCAGTATTGGTTCCTCACAACGGGATAAAGCCGTAGAGGTAGAGCTATTAGGAGAGCAGGTGCAGATCGAACGTATTGGAACAGATGGCGACATGGAAAAAGCTGCCTTGCTCTACAAAGAATTAGATGGAAAAGTCGATGCTTTTGGCGTGGGTGGAGCAGACCTTGGAGTGATGGTAGCAGATAAATGGTATCCGCTTTATTCCGTCCAACCGATGGTTCGCTACGTCAATCAAACCCCAATTGTCGATGGGGCGGGTCTGAAAAACACTTTAGAAAATCATGTTGCACCGTTTATGGAATCCCAAATCAAACCATATCTAGATGAGGTTGGCAGGAAAGTTTTCGTTACACTCGGCGTTGACCGGTGGGGCATGACGAAATCGTTCTTGGACGGTGGTTATGAGTGCGTATTTGGCGATATTATGTTTGGATTAGGACTGCCAATTGCTATACGTTCTGAAAAGTCCCTTAAAATCCTGGCTTCAATTCTCATGCCCATTGTCGGCAGGGTTCCATTCGAATGGGTATACCCAACAGGCGAAAAACAAGAATCTCGCGATCCGAAATGGGAAGAGTATTACCAATGGGCTACTGTCATCGCTGGAGATTGTCATTATATTAAACGCCATATGCCATATAGATTGGACGGGAAGGTGATTGTTACTAATACAACCACAAGCGATGATGTGAAGTTATTCAAAGAAGCTGGTTGTAAGTACCTGGTAACCAGCACACCAGTCTTAGAGGGTCGTTCATTCGGCACGAACATGATGGAAGCCGCGTTGATCACCGCTTCTGGCAAGGGACGAAAATTGACCAAGCAGGAATTAAACCAACTGCTCGACCAACTCGGTTTCGAACCCCAATTACAGGAACTATAAAAGCCATTATTATGTTTCCCTATTAGTAAATGAAAGATGGATCTTTCGTCATTCCTGGCGGTAAAAAAGATATGAAAAAAATTGACGCTATTGTATTAAGCGGGGGTATACCCAAACCTGATACTCCTCTCTACGAATTCACGCAAGGCAAACCCAAAGCTCTTCTAGATATCTGCGGAAAGCCAATGATCCAATGGGTGCTTGACGCCCTGGAAGGTGCAGAGACAATCAACCAGATCGTGATTGTCGGATTGACTGACGCAAGCGCGATCACTTGCTCAAAAGTGAGCGCTTTTATTCCCAGCCTGGGTGATATGATGGAAAACGGGCGCGCAGGTCTCAAAAAAGTATTGGAATTAAATCCAAATGCTCACCACGTGCTGGCCGTTTCGTCCGACATCCCCGCAATCAAACCCGCAATCGTGGATTGGGTCGTTAACACCACTTCGGAAACCGATGACGATATCTATTACAACCTGATCACGCGTCAGGTGATGGAG
>CBFDCK010000228.1:0-3715 GCA_965603285.1 uncultured bacterium | reverse complement strand
CCAAACCGCATTCTTGACAGATCAACAAATGCTGGTGCCCGCTGAAGGCGCTGATGAAACCGTGACATCCTGACGGCTGGTGGACGCGCTGCAGCAAGCCTAATTCCTCTAATTTTTCAATCGTACGGTATACAGTAACCAATCCCAGCCCAGGATATCGTTCCCGGGCTGATTCATAGACATCCAGCGGGCTTAAAATGCGCTGGCTGGATGCGAGCGTTTCCACTACCACTCGCCGGGGAGCTGTCAGGCGGTAACCGTTGGCTTGCAGGCAATTCAGCCATTCAGCGGGGCGATTCTGCGTGTGTGCTTCAGACATGTGGGAGCTTCTTAACCTTTCTCCGGTGGAATCTTGAGACTTTTATTTTTGCGGCGTTTATAATTTCCTGGCGAGCAAAGAAGTTCGCAAGGTTCGAAACAGCCATGCCAGGATGAAAAATGCGGTGCAGGTGAGAACAATGGCTGCGCCCGACGCTATACTGGCGTAAAAAGATATATATAAACCGATTACGCCCGAGAGTGAAGCAAACACAGCACCCAGGAGCATCATATATGGCAATCGCCTGGTAAGCAAGAATGCCGATGCAGATGGTGTGACCAGCATCGCGACCATCAGCGCCACCCCCACGGTTTGCAGGGAGACGATAATCGTCACCGCGATCAGCACCAGAAGCAGGTATTCAAGCGTACGGGCGGGAAGCCGCAGTGTCTCAGCTAGCAGCGGGTCGAAAGATAGCACCAGGAACTCCTTGTAAAAGATCAAGACGGTCAGAACGATTAACCCGCTGAAAACGGCGATCAGCAGTAAGTCCTGGTTTGATACTCCCAGCACGTCCCCAAACAGGAAATGAGCCAGGTCCACTGTATAATTGCGAACGGATGAAATCAGGGCGATACCGAGCGCGAACATGCTGGCAAATACGATTCCAATGGCGGTGTCTTCATTGATTTTAGCTTTTTTGCTGATCGTCCCGATTCCAATTGCGCTGACGACTGCAGCCAGTAAACCCCACCAGAAAAGTGGCCCGCGTGCGCCGCCGCCGACCAGATATCCAATCGCAACTCCGGGCAGGATCGCGTGGGCCAGAGCGTCACCAAAAAACGCCATACCCCGTAAGACCACGTAGGTGCCGACAGTAGCGCACACTGCACCCACCATCAGGGCGGCAAGTAAGCCGCGTACCATAAAGGCGTAGTTGAGTGGTGTGAGCAGGAGATCGAATAGAGTGGTCAAGTATTCTCTCCTTCATCGCAGCACGTATCTGCCACTACCAGCAATTGGTCATCCGTCTCAACCAGATGTATATGACCGCCATAGGCTGACATAAGTTGTTCAGGTGTGAAGACTTGCTCGGGAACCCCGAATCCGAGTAAGCGCTGGTTGAGAAGCATCACGCGATCGAAGCGACGAGCAGCCAGGTCTAAATCATGGGTGGCAACCATTACAGTCACCCCGCGACCTTGCAGTTCGTCCAGGAAGGTGAATATGGATTCTTGGGAACCGATGTCCAAGCCCGTAAGCGGTTCGTCCATCAGCATCAGTTCTGCTTCCTGAGCCAGAGCACGGGCGATGAACATGCGCTGCTGTTGTCCACCAGAGAGTTCTCCGATTTGGCGGTTCGCTAGTTCCTCCAGTCCTACGTCCACCAGAGCTTGGCGCACAATTTCCCAATCGCGGTGTTTGGGCCAGCGCAGCAGACCCAGCTTACCAATGCGACCCATCATAACCACGTCAGAAACGGTTACAGGAAAAGACCAGTCCACCTGAGAGCGCTGAGATAAGTAGGCGATGCATATATGGCCTCCCGGACCGTGTCCGTAAACCTTGATTTCCCCACTGATTGGTTTCAGCACCCCCGCGATCGCCTTGAACAGTGTACTCTTGCCTGCACCGTTAGGTCCGACCACCGCAACTCTTTCTCCGTGATGAAGTTGAAAGGATACATCGTCCAATGCCAGGCGGGAGTCAAAGCGCACAAATAAGTTAGATATATCTAAGATGGATGTGTCTTCCAGGTGTTTTATATGCTGGCGTGGGAATGTGGATTTGCGGATATCTTTCAGGAATTCCATAAGTTTTGGTGATTAATTGATAGTAGGTGATTGATAAAGCGAGTCTCTAATAAATCGGTTCCTTGGGGTGGATAATATTGAAAACGAAAACCATTTTCATTATATTCCGAACTGTTCACATGTCAAGTAAACAAAAAGGACGCCGGAGGTAAACTCCAGCGCCCGTCTGATCACGAACTATTTAATTTTTTTATTGTGTTGTGGGAGTTGCTGCGGGTGTGCCACCGGTAGGAGTTGGGGTTTCGGTCGGTACTGGCGTCACCAGGTTCACCGGGATAACCAATACCTGACCGATGAATATTTCATTTTCGTTCTCGAGCTCATTTTCCTCTTTGATCGCATCCACCGTGCTGTTAAATTTTATTGCGACAAACAGCAGCGAATCGCCTTGTTGGATCGTATATTCGATCCTGGTGCCGCGTGCCAAGTTGGTTGGCAGCGGCGTCCCAGTGGGAAGCTCTGTATCAGGACCAGGGATGGTTAGTTTGTCACCCACTTGAATTAACGGATTGGCGGGGTCCAGGTTATTGAGTGTGATGACCAACAATATGTCCACCTGAAATTTTTCTGCGATCGACCAAAGGCTGTCCCCTTCTTCAACCTGGTAGATAAAAGGACCGGAAGCGGTTGGCGTTAGGGTAACCGTGGGTGTATCTGTTACTGTGGGGGTAATTGTCGGGGTCGATGTAGGGGTTCCGGTTGCGGTTGGGGTTGCTGTCTCAGTGGGTGTGGGGGTATCGGTTGCAAAAAATGGAATTGCCGGCCGGTTGTCACCCAGGAACCAGTAGATGATTATGGCGGCTCCAATTATAAGCAGCAATACCGCGACGCCGATGATGAGAGGCGCCCGCTTCGCCGTCTGTTGGCGTTTCCGATAGGAGTCTATTACATCTTGGGCAGATTCTTTTTCGCTCATTTTTATTTTTAAGCCTTTCTACTAGAAAATTGGGATTGGGTTAGTAGAACACTTGTCGTGATTCTACCCTATTTTTGGATAGTTGGCGAATCGCACAACCGCACAGCCGTATGGAGAAGTTTGATTATTCATTATCAATGTATCCATTGTGGAGCAAATCCTCCTTGAACGAGGCTGGTCGTCAAACCATTGTTTGTGTCTATAAGCCAGATTTCAGTCGCTTCGTTTAGAGTTGTCTGGTTGAAACGCACGTATGCTAGCTGGCTGCCATCCGGACTCCAGGCGAAATCAAAATGGTTGAAGTTTGGGTTGTCCGTATATTGAACTACGCCTGTTTTGTCAACCTCCAACAGCCAAAGTTGTCTGCCAGGCGTCCACCTTGCATTATCGAGGAATTTGCGGGCGAATGCGAGATAAGACCCGTCGGGTGAGAAGACGGGTGTTGTGTCTTCCAGGAAGTCTTTTCCGGTAGTTAAATCCTGGGATGATCTATCCCGGCGGTTGAAGAGTATCAAATGACTGCTGGCGTATGATTCCAGGTCCGCGGTCGAATCGGAAGTCTCTTCGTCCATGAATATAATTTCTGGGGCGACGTAGTCACGGCCATTCGGATGCCAGGAGCCAGGCATCCCAGTCTGGTTTGAGAAGAGGGTGCTTTCTCCGCTACGAGAGTCAAGGAAGACGAAAGCTTCAATATCGCTGTCGTAAAAGGTGAGCAATCCGTCT
>CBFDCK010000227.1:0-3717 GCA_965603285.1 uncultured bacterium | reverse complement strand
AATGCTCGTATACTCTAGAAAATGCCCTGATAACAAACCCAGCAATGATCCCCGATGAGACACAGGAGCGTCTAAGTCTTATCGTCGATAAGTATCTAGATTGAAGGGACTCATTCGAGGTTAAGAGCGCAAATCAAGACAACCAAATAATAAACTCTCAGGTAATTTAGATCAGGCAAAAGTAATGCCTGACTCTAGGAAACCCTTGATTCTCCGGACTCAACCTACTACCAATAATAGAATTCAAGGTCGCTTATTGAACCTGGCGGCTCTGTTCATGCTTATATATGCCGCGATCCTTACCCTGTCACCAGCGGTGAGAGCGCGCTCATGGGATACCGACTACCAATGGATGCACTGGATTGGATTTCTCCTTTGGTTCATCCTATTCAATCTGGCTCACTCCATGAGCGCTAGCAGGCTGCCGGCTCGCGATCCGTACTTGCTGCCAATCGCGGCGCTTCTGACCGGATGGGGTCTGCTGACTGTGTGGCGTCTTTACCCAGCTTTGGGGCTGCGCCAGAGTATATGGGTGGTCCCAGCAGTCGGCATTTTTATCGCTGGTCTGCGCTTTCCAAATGTTTTAGATCACTTGCAGCGCTATAAGTACTTGTGGCTCACAACCATCCTCCTATTAACGGCACTTACCCTGCTGTTTGGTACAAACCCATTGGGATACGGACCTCGCATGTGGTTGGGCTGCTGTGGGATCTATATACAACCATCGGAAATACTTAAACTCCTGCTCATCGTATATCTGGCTGCATACCTTGCCGACCAAAATCTTTCAACCCGATCAAGCCCTCTTCTTCCCTTACTCGCACCAACCCTGGTCATTACCGGTCTCGCAATTGCCTTACTTCTAATTCAGCAAGACCTAGGCACTGCTTTTATCCTGCTCTTTTTGTACACATCAATCCTGTACGTTTCTCTGGGACGGATACAGATATTAATAATGGCTTTAATTGCTTTTATGCTCGCCTTGGGGGCAGGATATATTCTGTTTGACGTTGTACATATTCGAATTGAATCCTGGATCAATCCCTGGATGGACCCCAGCGGCAGCACTTATCAAATCGTGCAATCGTTGATCGCAATTGCAAACGGAGGAATGACAGGACGCGGACCGGGTCTGGGTAATCCAGGTCTGGTCCCGATCTCGCATTCCGATTTTGTCTTCTCCGCCGTCACTGAAGAGAGCGGTCTATTAGGCGCACTTGGGCTGCTGCTCTTGCTTGCGCTCCTTGCAAATCGCGGAATGAGAATCGCCATAAATGCCTCCAATGCCTTTCGCAGTTATCTGGCTGCCGGTCTCACTACCCTCCTGGTGGCTCAGAGCATCCTGATCATCGGGGGAAACCTGCGACTGCTGCCATTGACCGGGATTGCGCTACCGTTCGTGGCGTACGGAGGATCATCATTAGTAACCACATTTTTAAGTTTATTATTTCTACTTCTTATCAGCGTTCCATCTGAAGCGCAGCGCTGGAGGGTCCCAAATTTAAAACCCTACCTGCAGTTAGGCGCATTTCTATTATGTGGTTTGGGGATCATAATGTTGGCGACTGGTTGGTGGACACTCTACCGTAGTTCAGATTTGCTAACTCGCACTGATAATCCTCGCCGGTCAATCAACGACCGGTCCGTGCTGCGTGGTGCCCTTTTAGACCGCAGCAATGATCCAATTAATGCCTCAACTGGCTCAGCCGGTGATTTAATTCGCCAAACATTTTACCCAAATCTGAGCAACATCGTAGGTTACACCAATCCAACCTACGGTCAATCTGGTCTTGAAGCCAGCCTGGATAGTTATCTTCGTGGGTTAGGTGGAAATCCAGGATCATTAGTGTGGTGGAACCATCTACTCTATGGACAGCCTCCCCCAGGTCTGGATGTACGCTTGAGTCTGGATTTGGAACTTCAGCGCATGGTAGACGAAAAATTGGGGGATCATAACGGCGCATTGGTGCTCTTAAACGCTCAAAGCGGAGAAATCTTAGCGATGGCTTCCCACCCCACGTTCGACGCTAACCGGTTGGAAGAAAATTGGGATGAGTTAATTCAAGACGAAAACTCTCCACTGTTCAATCGCGCCGTGGGTGGATTATATTCGCCCGGCGCTTCTTTAGGTCCTATGATACTGGCGGAAGCCTCTGGAAAAGGTGAACTGCCTGATATTCCCCAGGATCTATCCTACTCCTTGAACGGCTTTACTTTGGATTGCGCCTTATCACCATCAGAACAGACTTGGAGCGTGGTCGTGGGGAATGGTTGTCCCAATCCGGCAGCGAACCTGGGGAGTGAACTTGGTTCTGCACCCCTGTCACAGCTCTTCCAGGCTCTTGGTTTGTATACATCGCCGCTGCTGCGTCTTCCTGCTTCCAGTTCGACACCCGATGAGCTTGATTTAGATCCAGCTCAGACCGCATTAGGAGCAGGAATGCAAGTAAGTCCATTGCAGATGGCATTGGCGGGCGCTACACTCAGCGCAGGAGGAGTTCGTCCTGCACCTGTGTTGGTGACTGCCGTTAATAAACCCCAAGAAGGCTGGGTTATCCTGCCCGCCATAGATGAACCCGAACAGGTATTAACATCTGAAGCCGCCGATCAAACCGCCAAGAGTATGGCTGTAGGGGGATCTCCATTATGGCAGAGCATAGCGATATCCCCGCCCAACACTGATAACCAAAAAGCGACCGGTATCTGGTATCTGGCTGGTACGCTCCCGGAAGTAAAAGGCACACCTCTTAATTTGGCGCTCTTGCTTGAGGAAGAAAACCCAAAATTGGCAATCACGATCGGTCAATCAATCTTGCAGGCTGCGCTTGGCGCCATTTCTCCATAAGAAACACTCACAAATCAAACAACGCGCAGAAAGCGGCGCTTGCCCACTTGCAGCACGCCGGGATGTGGAAATGTCTGGTTGGGGTCCTTTAAAGTTTCACCGTCTAAGCGGACACCATTTTGAGCGACCAACCGCCGTCCTTCACCCTTACTCGACACTAATCCCCCCGCCACCAACACTTCGAGTACGGTCTGACCGGAACTCAAAACAAATTCGGACATATCATCCGGAACATCACCAAGCTGGAACACACGTACAAACGCTCTTTGTGCATCTTGGGCGTCTGCTTCCGTGTAAAAAACCTCGACGATTTCACGCGCTAACCTCATCTTTACATCTCGCGGGTGTAAACTACCATTCGACAAACCATCCTCCAGTTCAGAAATTTCAGGCGGCGTCCAGCGTGTTACGAGCTTGAAGTAATCTCCCATCGCCTTGTCAGGAACGCTCATCACTTTCCCGTACATATCTTCGGGAGTAGAGAGGATGGGAATGTGGTTGCCCAACGATTTACTCATCTTAATCTCCCCATCCGTTCCTGGCAGGATGCCCAAAATGACGGCTATGTTAGGCTTTGCACCTAAAAACGTCATCAGCTTGCGGGCAGCGGTTACGATATTAAAAAGCTGATCTGTGCCTCCAACCTGGACGTCCGTTCCCAGTGCATAGGCGTCATATCCCTGCATTAAGGCGTAAAAAGTCTCATGCAAGAAGATTGGATCACCCTGGTCCCACCGCAGTCGAAAGTTCTCGCGAGTTAGAAACTGTTGAATTGTGAAATTCGAGGCCAGTTTAATCAGGTCTTCAAAAGACAGCGTTGAAAGCCATTCTGCATTGTAACGAATCAGGGTTTTATCGCGGTCCAATATTTT
>CBFDCK010000226.1:0-3741 GCA_965603285.1 uncultured bacterium | reverse complement strand
GCTTCCTCGGTCGGCGCGGCGCAGGCGCTCAAAATCAGGGTCAGCACCATCATAACGGACAACATGAGCCATAATGCTTTTTTCATCTTACTTCTCCTTGTTTAGAAATTTGTTAATTGGTTTAGTTTGTAAAGACGCTTTGCTTAGTTCTTAGAAGAATTTTTTATTATTGCCATCTACTACATCATCACCTCCTCCTGCTCAAATCGTTCATTTCGCATCTCTTCAGAAAAACAATTAGCTGATGCCCAGTTCCTGTTATAAGACTGAGCAAACAGCCTATCACATTATAGAGCGAAAATTGACACGGGTCAAGAAAAGATTCGCCAATCAGCAAGAACCAACGGGTTTCCCCCTCAAAGGCAAAGCTGTCGAAATGGGGACCAGATCAACTGAGGAAAATGATGCGCGCCTTCTTCTAAATATTAGGCAGCCTAACGAGATAATCAGCGGATGACGGCTTTCACCCGAACAATTCATTGCAAGACACTAAATTTGATTTTCACGCCGCTCACCCAGAGCCGAAGGCGAGTTGGGTTCATTTGGGGTTAGCCTGCTTTCTTGTGTGAACTTATGTTATGGATAAAATGCTGCTTTGATTTTGGATGAGTAAAAATTCTCGGCAGGGTGGCTAATATTACGAGTTAGGAGACTATTCCAGTGCCAATGTTGCGCTCTTTTCTCTCAACTTTATTCTTTCGATTTTATATCTCAACCGCGATATCTAATTCTCTTGCTAATTCAAGACTAAACTGAATCTCATTGACACCAAAATCAGCCTTCTTCTGGTTTTTTTTCTCATATATCCTAATAAAATCTTCAGCCGTAAATTCAATAAATGCTTTTATAGATTTGATACCAACATCATAAATCATTTGGGCAAATACTGGCCCAACTCCATATGCTCTAGACAAGTCCGATAAACAAACAAGTTCGTTCAATATTTCGATTGGAATTTCTGTTTTTTGTGATAATCGTTCTCTTTCATCTGTGTCCTTGGCTTCATTAAACAACTGACGGGTATTTCTTATGCCAACGACATCTAATCTATCCACATATTTGGTTGGTATTCCAGGGAATTTATCTAATCGAATTGGATTTGGAAGATAACTTTTTGCTTCCCGATTTAAGAGTGTTAGGTATTCGATTGTCAAACCTGTTTCTAGTGAAAACAATTCAATCTTTGGCTTCGTTTTTAACACCCCGATTAGTTCTTTTAAGTTTGTTATGCCGTTGATTTCAAGTATCTTAAATCTTTCATCCACTTCATCCTTTAAACTCACTCTACTGGGAATCATATCTCTCGATTTAAGGTTACTCTTGAATTTTTGTAAACTATATTTCTCTAAATCTATGTGGTATTGATTTCTCATTACCTCTCCTTCAAGTCGCCCAATTATCGTTAATAAGCAATGGCTTTCTATTCATCTGGTTTTGGTGATTAGATAGATTTTGCCGGATAATAGCTTATCTCCTTCAATGAATTTTATAAAATATTTTCCTTTAGAAATTTCCTATGTCTCCACCTGCTAAGAAAAATCTCGAACAATTGCGTAATCAAATCCAGCTCAAACACTATTCCTCCCGCACTGAAGAAGCTTATGCCTATTGGACACGTGAATATATTCTCTTCCACAAGGCAAAAACTGGCGCTTTCCGTCACCCAGATGAAATGGGTATTTCCGAGGTCAATCAATTCTTGACCCATCTGGCAGTAGATAGGAAGGCGGCTGCTTCAACGCAAAACCCATGCACTGAGCTGACGAAGTGAGACTCTCAGTGCGATCTTTTTTTGATTAAATATGTTGTGCAAATTCCCTTGGTGGATGAGCAAGAATCTGCCGTTCGCGCCAGCAAACCCAAGCGACTTCCTAAAGTATTTTCCAGATCTAAAGCCCTGGCTTGATATTCTCTTCAGCCCTCTTGACAATTTCCTGAATCCTTTTCTCCCTGGTTTCCGCTTTCTTTGCACTCTTCAACCACCAAAGATATTGCTTTTTATGTGAGGGTGCAAATCTAATAAAGTTCTCTTCAGCTTTTGGATTCTGTGCTAATGCTGCCTCCAGGTCGCCAGGAACCACCAATTCTTTGTCAATATCATCAAGCCTGTTCCAGGAACCATTGCGTTTCGCTATTTCAACCACCTCCAAACCAGCCTGAGTCATCAGACCGTTTGCAATCAACTTCTTGACCCTTTTCTTATTACTCTCTGACCAATTACTCAATTCTTTCCTTGGCGTATACCTTTGCATGTATTTCTCTTCATCAATCCTCTTGACCTTTGAATCGATCCAGCCAAAGCAGAGCGCCTCTTCAACTGCATCTTCATATCGGATTGATTGCTTGCCCGTGTGTTTCTTGTAGTAAATCAGCCATACCTCGCTCTCAGTTTGGTGCTGTTCTTCGAGCCAGGCGCGCCACTCATCTCTATCTTTGAACAGGTGTTTTTTCATACATCGCAAATTCCTTCTGAATCTAGCTCAAGCTTGAGCGCCGCCAGTGACTGGTTAATGTCGTGTATGAACAGGGCGAGCGATCCAATTAGGCACAACATACAGACAATGAACAGTATCACGATGATCCATGAAGTCTCAATCTGCCACAATGCCGTTAAGAAAAGCACAATGATCAGGATCGCTGCAGCAAGCGCACTAACTGAGGCCAGTGCAATTGCCAGCCGGATCAAGCGAGCACGCCTCCACAGGATTTGAAGCTGCGCCGCTATCTTAACTCTCCTGGTCTCGGTTGTGTCTGGAAGAGTTCCGACCAGGATCCTAGCTCGATCAATTGCTCGACCGAGACGGTTCGTCATCGTCAGAAGGAGCAATCCGATACCTGAAATCAGGATCACAGGACCGATAGCTGTCTGAAGAACTGGGACTAGCTGCGTGACTAATGGGACTTCCATAGTAACTCCTTATGGTTATGGCTAGCGGGGCATCAGCAGCGGAATGTTTTGAAACCTAACACGGCTTTGCTCATTACAAATTACTCAAAATTGCGCTACTCGTGATACACAGAAAAAAATTCCAATTTTCAGCCTCTTCGCATCAACCAGACGCCAGTCAGCAGGGCAATCAAGCTGCCGAAGCCGTAGTAGCCGCTGCCCCAATCGGCGATCATCGCCACAGCGCTGATGAGAGCCACACGACTCGCCAGCTTTCGCTCCTGGACACCATCAGCGCGCCGTAACTGCCACCCCCAGACGATGTTCAAGCCGGCTGAGACCAGCACAATCAGCCCACAGATTAACCCCACGACGGGCGGTACCGGGCGCCATGACGGTACCGGTGCCAGGTCGGAAGAGTAGAAGATCGCCACGTCCTGCGCACCGCCATAGAGCATCAATACCCCGCCCAGCAGGAACACGACCAGCCAAGCTCAACGATGAAATCCTCGCTTTTCCACAATCAATTCTCCTTCACTCCAGCTTAAGCGGCTTTTCGTACTCATCGTATTGACGGACTCGCTTCATCCCGACCCTTTGGTAGAAAGCATAAGCCATGGGATTGTGCGAGTCCACGGTCAGCCCAACTTCGCTAATCCCTCGTTTGCTGAACTCTCCAAAGGCGTGCAGCAGCAGCGCTGTCCCAAGACCTCTTCTGCGGTATGCATCAGCAACACCCAACTGGCGTACCCAGCCCTGACCGGGATACTCGAAGCACAAACACGCGCCAACGACTTGCTCATCAGCAACCCCCAGAAACCACAGACCTGCTTCGAAGATATCCGGTCTCATCA
>CBFDCK010000225.1:0-3780 GCA_965603285.1 uncultured bacterium | reverse complement strand
GTCCTTATAGAATGCGAGCCGTGACCCGAGGATACAATCACCGACCGACAAATGCCGGCGTAAGCCAAGGATGCTAATTAATTATATTTCCAGAACCATAGTTGCATCACCGAAAAAAGGGCCGATTCAAGTGCCTACTATATAAAATATAGGTAAACGGTTTGTTCAGCGGACCCACGTTTTGGCCCCAAATGCTGCTTCTACCCAAACCAAACTCAGCAAATCGCCCCGCGCACCCTCGGGGCGTTAGCCCCCCACATGCTTTAATCCTGGCTTAGGAAGCTACCAAATTATAGATGTCCATCCCGAGCGAAAGCTTCGATCATTCTAATGGCAACTTCTACTCCGTTTTCAGCGCGGATTTGCTGACAGATTAGAAATGCCTTGCTTCTTATGGAATCGTCATTAACAGCTTGCTGAATAGCTCTGGCTAGTTTGGCTACTGTTAACTTATTCCTGGGTATAGGTTTTGGCCCAGCGCCTAATTCCTGTACACGCCAACCCCAAAAAAATTGGTCTCCAAACGATGGCACAACAACACTCGGTACACCTGCTCGAAGTCCAGCAGCAGTGGTACCAGCCCCACCATGATGGACGACAGCTGCCATCTGTGGGAAAAGCCAATCATGAGGAACCGCATCGACCCGCAAAATGGAAACTGGCAAGTCTCCTGAACCGAGTGCGCTCCACCCACCGAGTAGGATTCCGCGTTGATTGATTTCTCTCAAGGCATTGATAACAATTTGAGTAATTTCTTCTTGTTTGTGATCAACCATGCTGCCAAAACCGATATATACGGGTGGCAAACCGTCAGCTAAAAAATCAAGCAAATCCGTCTCTGGCTGATAACCTTCCGCAGTATCAAGAAACCAGTAACCAGAAACTTGCTGATTGTTACTCCAATCCGGAGGTTTAGGGATGACAACTGGGCTATATCCATATATAAGTGGAGTAGAGCTTTGAGCTGAATCCAGCGACCAGTATTCTCGTGCTCTCATCGGTTGTAAATCTAATATATCTTTTCGACACTGGTTTACTGACGACAGCAATAAATTGAAAAATAACTGATTGGATAGTTTTGTTGACAAATAATTGACTACCCCTTTGAGCGGCAGCCAATCTGGAGGAATTTTTCCTGATGCAGCAGGTATGTGACGAGAGGGGGTCACTGGCCAAAGATAAGTCGCTAGAGCTGGTATATCCAGCTTTTCAGCAACATGCCAACCTGCGAATGACAAACCAGAGTTTAACATTAATTCTGCATCTCGATTAGCCTTCAGCGTTACAATGAATATATCTCGTAAAGCAGATTTGAAATTCTCTTCCATCCATCGGTTGATACGGATTGTATTATTCCCCAACTCAGATAAAGATTGATTGATCAACACTTGGTGAGGATCCAATTTAAGTGGGCAGAAATCCAGACCATGCTCCTTGACAAAGGATTCGAAAATCTCGTGGGTAACGATGCGGACAGAATGTCCGGACTGCTGCAATCCTAAACTCAAAGCGATATATGGCTGAATATCACCGCGAGTACCAAAGGTATTGACTGTAATTTTCATTTTTGTACTTCTGATATTTAGTCCAATCTATTACCAAGCCATCCATGGGGTTGATAATCAAATCTCTTAATACAATATCTCTTCTTTGGATAATTATACTAAGCAGTCCTCACATAGAATAAGATGGAACCATCCTCGCATCCTTTAGATCGAATGAGGATCTCAGGATGCTAAGAAAAAAGTACATTATCAATCAAGAAGATAACGAACGCCAGACTTTAGTCGACATTACCTATCTTACTTGCTGCGCATATAGCAGGAAAGTGGGGATTATGATGAGATGGTATGCAGAGCGTCGTTGGAAGGTCCCCAAACTAGAGTGCGATTAGGATTCGCACACGTGGTAGGATTTTTTCTCGTTCATTAGCTATGCCGTTTTCACCAGACGAAGCCCATTATCACCCGGATAATTAATAAAATCAGCGCTGCGGTAGGATGTGCGCAGAGTAGCAGCATCTTCAACAGCACTACTGCTGCGCCGCGAGCGTTCCACGAAGTCTGGATTTGGAATTTTTAGAGGGCCAGTTGGGTCGACATCAGGAGATGAGGTATAGTATTCTGGGTCAAACCAGTCCCAACACCACTCCCAACGGTTTCCGCTCATGTCAAATATCCCTAATTCGTTGGGTGCTTTCCCTCCCACGGGATGAGCTTCACCACCAGAATTACCCGCATGCCAACCAACTTCATCTGGATCATTGCTTCCAGCATACAGATATCCCTTACTCTTTTGGCCTCCCCGCGCGGCGTACTCCCATTCAGCCTCTGTGGGCAAACGGTATCCATTCGCAGAAAAATCGCATTTTGTGACTATGCCTTTCCCAGTGTAGCACGGACTTAATCTTGTTTTTTCGCTCAACCAGTTGCAGTATGCCACTGCGTCAATCCAGTTAACTCCTGAGACGGGAAGGGTGAGTTTTTCCGGGTCATCATCATCCGGGTAATACACTCCTAGGTCGTCTAGATATCTACCATATTCCTCATAAGTCACTGCGTTGATGCCGATGTAGAAAGTTTTCGTGAGGGTCACTTTGTGTATTGGTTGTTCAATGTGATGGCCTTCCTCTCTACCCATCTGAAAAGTGCCCGACTCGACCAGCACCATTTGGGGAATGATAGGCTCTACCACCGGTTCTTCAGTAAAGGTTGGCGGGGCTTCGGTTTGGGTAGGAGACACCTCGGTTGAGGTTGGGGGAATTTTTGTGGGGTCAACCGCTTTGGTTTCGTTTAAGATTGGCTCTACCGAATCTTTCGGCGCAACCTGCGTGGGTATCAGAGAAGAACAGGCTTCCAGTGTAACCGCTGAAGCGGCTGTGGTCATGATCTTTAGGAAATCTCTGCGAGATATTGGATACTTGTAAGGCAATCTGCTCTCTCCCATTGTCGTATTCCGCTTTGTGAACTTGATGACTCTTCAATAAAGGATGCAACCGCAACGAGGTTGGTCCGTACAATTTTACCGTATTCTTAAAACATTGATAAAATTGGATTCTGGGTGACCATCCAATCATAAGGGCAGTTTGTGTGTAATGGATCTCCGCACATAGACCATTCTACAGCTAAATCTTTCTTTACTCCTAAATCAGATGTATAGAATCATGTGCATAGTTCACCGCAAAGTTGTGTGACAAAGAGCTTTACAATTCTGGAGATAGCATATGAGCAGCAAACAGAAGATCGTCGTAATATCACCACTGATACTGATCGGTATGATGTATCCGGTATTTCATATATTGGCGGGGGCATTTGGGGAGAATTGGAGAATAGCATGGTATCTTGGTTTAATATTTTATTGGCTAATATGGGGTGTGGTCTTCCCGTGGTTGATGATTGGGAAGGAAAGCATACGAAGAATTATCCGACCTCAGAAGCTTGATGCAAAGACCCTTTCCTTTGTGCTATTTCCTTTAATAATGGCAGGCCTATTTAGATTTATCTCAGGAATGGAATACGAGAAGCCAAGCGTGTGGATATTCCTTCTTCTGATATCCACTAATCTTGGTAATGGCTTTTTTGAGGAGGTATTATGGAGAGGGGTGTACATGGAGCTCTTTCCGGACAGCATCCTATTCAGGATCGTATGGCCCAGTATCTGGTTTGCACTCTGGCATTATGCGCCCGGCTCAGTCTCTCCGAGTGGTAATGTGATAGGTTTAATAATTGGTTCGGGTTTGATGGGTTTCTACTTGAGTTTCCTGGCAAAGAAAACCGGGAC
>CBFDCK010000224.1:0-3861 GCA_965603285.1 uncultured bacterium | reverse complement strand
CTTTTCCAAGCCAGGCGTTGGCTGCTTTGAGAGCCTGTTTGCTGGAGTATAGTAATTTGGAACTGTCGGGGAAGATATTCTCCTCACCGAGCAATTCAATCATCCCGGTCTTCTCCAATTGATCGTATATCTTCGCATCCACACCGGAGAGCATCAGCTTGCCGCCGTTTTTACCCAGCGCAGCCGAATATCGTTCCAGTACCTCGATGAAGGTGCTCCCGATTTTCACACGTCCGCGTAAACGGAAGATGACAACCGCATGTTTTGCAGTAAGTGCCGAAGGCAGCTTGTCTTCGACCGTATAAGCCCCTGCGAAATACAGACTGCCGCGAAATACCAACAAGGTGACCTTGCCGCTGGGAAGTTCTTCGGGGGCTGGATGTTCCTCAAAATATCCATCTTCAGTGTATACCATCTCTGTAATCCGCACCTCGGTCGCCGAGGTGATCACATAGAAGAGGATGGAGAGCACGACGCCCAGTAAGATGGCGTATTGGATCGGCAAGATCAGGGTAGACAGAAAGGTCACGATCATCACCAGGCGGGGTCCCCAGTGGGTGTCATGCACTTGCATAATGTCTTCGGCATCGATGATCCCGTACCCGGCGTAAATCAGGATAGCAGCCACAGCCGGCATGGCAGCCAGCTCCACCAGGTTCCCAAAAAGCAGGATGATGATGGCGAAGAAAATGCCGGTAAAGATATTGGACCAGCGCGATTTAGCTCCCGAGCTCAAGTTGACGCTTGTGCCTCCCAGGGAACCACCCACCGGCAGTCCCGAGAAGAACCCCGTGACCGTGTTTGCGATCCCCTGTCCGGCAAAATCACCGGAGGCATCCGGATAGGTGCCATCCGAGTTGGGCACACCCTGGCTGACCCCCGCCCCCTGGATCAAGCCGATAATGCCCACAGAAAGGGCTGGCACGATTAATTTCGGCACCAGGGAGAGGTCCGGCAGAGCCAGGCTGGGCAGTCCCCCGCTGATTTCGGCGATATCACCCACTACTTCGACCGAGCTCCAGTCCAGGATTATAACCAGCGCCGAGGCAATAACCAAAGCCAGCACCAGGGAGAAGTTCCTGAGGCGGGTGTGGTTGAGCAAGACGATCACAAGTAGGGTAATGAGACCGATGGCGGTCGAGGTTGGGTCGATTCCCGTAGGATGGAGCAATAAATCAAATGTTTTTCCCAGGGTCTTACCCGCTTGGCTGTCGAAACCGGTCAAATCGCCAAACTGACCCAGGATGATCAGCACAGCCAAACCGGTCAGGAAACCGGTCATTACCGCGTTGGAGATAAACCGCGTGATCGACCCCAGTTTTAATAAACCCATGGTCAATTGGAAGATACCAACCATCACCGCAAGAGTCACAATAGCTGGCAGAATCATGTCCTCGGAAAAGCCGGATAGCGAGCTGCCGACGACGAGCATCAAAGCGCTGGTTGGGGCGATCTGCATGAACTCAGAGCTGGTGAAGAACGCTCCAACTGGTGTGCCCACCATGATGGCGTTGAATGCATAGGTGGGGTTGACCCCCGCCAGGACCGCCGCAGCGATGCTGTCGGGGATGTTCACAACCGCATTCGTCACACCAGCAACGAGGTCTGACACCATATTCTTCGGTTTTGGCTTGATCTGTTCAACAAATTTGTTCATAGTAAAAATTAATCTCGTGAGCCCATCAAACCTGCAAGACCGCGCGTATCATCGAAACCCTCCAGGAAAATCTCCTTTACAATAATGGTCATGGGTACCGCCAGCAGCGCCCCTATAGGTCCTAAAACCCAAGCCCAGAAGAACAATGAAATCACGACAACCAGGGGAGATAGGTTCAATCCTGACCCCATCATCTTCGGCTGCAGGAAGTTCTGCACACCCCCGTTGATCAGTATGTATCCAACCAGCACGATCAACGCTTTTGTGATCCCAAATTCGAACAACGCCAGAATGAAGGGAGGGATTAACGCAAACCAAAAACCGACGCTGGGGATATAACCCAACAGAAATGCCAGCAGACCCCACAGCAGCGCGAAGTCGACCCCCAGGATAAGCAGGAATATGGTGTCAACCAAGCCAACAAAAAGATTGATCTTAGTCGTGATACTGACATACTGCCGCAGATCGCGAACTAACCCGCTGAAGCGAACCATCGTGGGGTCATTTTCTGGAAATCCTATCTTCAGCCTGGTTGTGAAACCGGCTGTATCGAGCAGCATAAAAATAAGCACCAGCAGCATCAATACGACACCTGAAAGGACACCTACAATCCCTCCAAGCATACCACCAATGGTATCGAGCAGTTTACTGGGGTCAAAGCTGCTGAGAGAGGGAAGTTGTTCAGTACCAATCCCTAGATTCCCAAGCTGCGTCTGGAGAGTTTCTTTCTGTCCTTGAAGGTTGTCCGTATACTGCGGCAGTGTAACGATTAACTCGTCTATCGAGACACCGATAAGCGTGATCAAACCCACGATTGTAACGATCAATAAAGCAATCGTGATGAGCAGGGCTAACCAGTCCGGTACCCCTTTGCGGATCAGCCATTTCACCAACGGTATTGTACTGACCGCGATGATGAATGCCAGTATGATGGGGCTCAAGATTGAAGAAGCGTATTTCATTCCGAACACGACGATGAAGAGACTCGCCCCTACTATCAAGGCAGATAATATCGAAGATTCTTTGTTATTTGTGGTCATCCTAAAAACCTCCTCTTAGTTTGAGTAGGACAAATTGGTAATTTGTCTAACAGTATGAGTATGACAAATTCCTAATTCGCCTAATTTGAGACAGGATATTATCCTATCTTGTTCAATTCTCAATACTTCACTTACAATCAACTTCCACAGAGGCTGTTGATTACACATCCGTCAATTATCATAAAAGAAATTCACCAATTATCCGGAGACTGGTTGCGGCTGACGTTTGCGCCCTCTCCACGCCCTTACGATCACCAGTGTCAAGATTTGAGCCAGGGTAAGGCATACTACGTTGACAAGCAGCACGCCGATCGCAGCAGTCCCCAATCCCAAAGATCTATCTGCAAGGGCGATCCCGGCGTATGCTGCCGCTGGGATGGTGGTGACCGAGATAGCCACACCTACTGCGCCGCGCGCTTGACCGGTCACAAAAGCTACCATGGCAGCCACTCCTGCCGCCAGGGCGACGATTACTGTAGATACATTTACCACTGTGACAAAAGTAACGAGATGATCAGAAACATAAAAGGTTCCACTTTCTATTACCCCTGTTAGCTCTAAGATCAGTGTAAAAAGAAAGGCAACCGCTGTTGCAGCCCCTAACCCAAGAGCCAATGTACGCAATGACCGACGAAAGTCGTGAAATGCGCCGGCGGTCAACGCTACAGCGATGGAGTTCGTCGGAGCCAGATCCGGACTGAGCGACATGGCGCCCACAAGGAGCACAGGCAGGTTCTGGATGAGACCAACGGCTGCGATCAGACCAGCAACCGCCATGAACATCAGATACCACCAGGTCAGGCGAGATTCAGCATGGGCCAGATTCAGGACCATCTCCCATCCAATCGTATCATCCTCCTCATCTTCGTCCAACTGTTTCAGATCACGGTGAACTTCCAGATCCACTTCGATAAAGGAGAGCTCGCCTGCATCCCATTGGCGTAGGGTGCGCAGATGTCCAATCACGACATCAGTTGCCTCCCTGCGCACGAAAGCGGTCACAACATCCTTTTCGGTGTCTGCCACGACCGCCTGCATGGTTACGATATTGCTGGTCTCTGGCTCCTCCTGCAAAAGTGCTTTGACTTTTTTAGTCATATCTGGCGGACAGATAGCCGTCAATTTGTACATCTTCAGTCATTCTCCTTAACTAGCGCCTTCTTG
>CBFDCK010000223.1:0-3877 GCA_965603285.1 uncultured bacterium | reverse complement strand
AGCAAGAAATAGATGGTATTGAACACATCTCCACTGATAAAATCCGCCCGGTTTGTAACAAATTGGAAGCCCATAGCCGCCAGCAGCCAGATAATCTGGGGTCTGAGGGTTTCGAGAAGTTGGTCATCAAATTCCGAATCGGTGCGCTTGATCAGTCGGCGCAACACCAAATAAATAAACCTGCTGCCCAGGACAGCCACAATAATAACTACCACAACTGTGATCAAACTTTGAACAAGTGTCTCAAGGGTTAAGTTAGACAGATCAACAGACAATCCACTCGTTGAGGTCGGTGTAGCCTCAATGGTGGGCGTTATCAACATAACTGCGATAAAAGCTTCAGGCATTATATCGGACGATCCACTCGCTGTGGTTGGATTTAGTGTGACCGTTACAGTCGGTGTTATCGTCCCGGCAATTGGAGACATCATCTCATCTGTTGGCGTTATACCGTTCCCAGGAGTGTTGATAGGCGCTCTGGTTGTTTCCGGGGTGCCTTGAGTGGTTGGGTCAAGGGTTGGCTCCTCCTGTGCATGGGTGACCGCGATGCCACCCAACCCAGCCAAAAGCAGGCAGATGATTAAAATCACCAATGCGATCAGGGGATAACGCCGGTTATGGTTCATGTTGTCTCCATAAGATGCACTCATCCACTAACTTGAAATATCATCACAACGCTCTTGGTGTGGTTATTTCAATCCATTTTCCCGGAAACTTTAAGTTTCCGGGAAATTTTGTTTACTGGGTGCCTCTACACAGGGCAGATGAGCAGCTTGGTGCCGTTGGCCAGTTCCACCACCACCGCTTCGACGGTCTGGGTCGTAACGGAGGCGACGCTGTTCGCCGCGCCGTTGCCCGGATTTGGGGCCGCGTAAACCGTGGCCGCGGGTGTCTCTACGGCTTGGCTGACATGGTTGTGACCATTGCCATGCTCATGGACATGATCCTGGCCATTATCTGAGGTGGCCTCCACTCGCCACTCGGGTGGCATCGGGATTGGTCCATAAAGATTGGGGTCCTGTTCGGCCTGGGTAGGTGGCGCACCTTCCGGTCGCGTCACTGCCGGGACAGCCTCTTCAAAAGTAGGCCTTGGTTCGAATTGTGCAAATTGTGAAAAACACATAATCCAATTCTCCTTATTCTAAACCGTGCTTTTTCTTGAAAGCTGCCAGCTCGGGACCGACGGCTTTATCAACCAGGTCGCTCAACATGCCATCATTGATAAACTTCGAACGCGGCGTTAGCTTGGTATGATCCGGTTTTTCCGGCTTCGTGGCAGGCGGCGCCGGCCAGGTGGAGGGATTAACAATCGCCTCGCGCACCCGGATTTTGTCTTTGGTGACGTTGAAGACGATCAAATCGCTCACCATCGTCAGTGGACCGTCGTATGTCTCGCGGATTTGTTCGTACACGTCATAGCGGGTGTCGAAGTCGTTGTAGAAGTGGTAAGCGACAGCCATGCGCGGCTTGACTTCGGTCATCACAGCCCCAAAAGCGGATGGCGCTGTGTGGACGTGGATTGCGACGTTGATCGCCGTATTGGGGTCAAATTTATACTGCCCAACCAGTTGGTCCATGGTCGGGAAGCACTCGTGGACAGCCAGGTCGGACCCTTTAGCGTACTCCACAAACCATTTGTTGGGATAAGTGTCGCCGCCGAAGACGAATTTCAGCCCATTCCACTCAAGGCTGTAGCTTACGGAGCCGTCTATTGCGTGCACGGCTGGAAATGAGCGCACGGTGACATCGTTCTCCTGGAACACGACCTGGTTCTCACCCCGGTAATCGAACTCGTGCACCTGTAGTTCTCCGCCACCACCGGGGATTTCTCCCAGCCGGCTGGTGATATCCCACATCATGGAAGTTTTCATACCTTCGACGGCTGCCTTGGTGCCCAGTTCCGGCTTATCTCCGCTGGGACCCCATATGCGAAGGGGTCCGTGACGACCGCCGGTCCAGCCGCCGATCCACAACGCCAGCACGTCGGCAAAGTGATCCTGGTGCAGGTGGGAGATAAAAACCTTGTCCACCCAGTCGTAGGGGATCTCCAGAGAGCCCAGGTTGGCTACCGATTCCGACCCACAGTCGAAAATGAATTTATCGCCGTTGCCCAGCTCCACCAGGATGGAGGCGGAAGCCTGTTTTTTGCGGGCGTTGGGCATACCGCTGCCCAGGAAAATCACCCGCATCTCATCTGGGTTCAAATCCTCTGTGTTGGGGAAATAGCCGGTATGGTCAGCGCGCGCCTTGGTTGGATCTTGTTCCACCCAGTTGCCACCTGAATGATGTGCTATTAACCCGTGTTTTCTAGTCATGATAGTCTCCTTTTTTGATAGTTTCCATTTGATAAAATCAAACATAACATTCAATAGGGTTTAGCTTTCAGCGATTAGCTGACAGCTTTACCTTACAGCCATATTCATTAAAGTGGTGGTTTGGTTTACTTTTTTTATCTTTACAAATATTTGTCCTCCTTTCTATTCGTTTATTCGCACAAAGTTTTTCCTTGTACAGAGCTTTTCCCTGTACAGAGTTTATTCCTGCGGTGGTTCTTCCCAGGAAGGCTCCCATCCGGGCTGCATCTTCTCTTTCAAGGTTTCCCGCTTTGGCTGCCCTTTAAGCAACCAGGCCGGCACCTTGGGCATGGGTTCTTCCCAATCAAACCAGGTAGCGGCCAGGCGGAAAATGAAACCGATCATAAAGGCAACGATCGCTGCAGGAACGAGTTCCAGCGCAAACGCCCAGGGCGCTCCATACGCCCCTGCCCTGAGAACGAAAAAGCTGATCGACGTCAGCACTGCCGTGCCGATGAACCACTCACCCTGCACAAACTGCTTGGCGGGAACCCCACAGGATACATCAATAAGAAAACGGCCAGCTGTTGGTCCCACCACACCCAGGGCAATGGCGCCCAGTAAAGGCCACTCAGCTTGCAAACCCTTCTCCACGCCGACCACGGCATACCAGGGCAGCGAGAAAGCAGTCATAAACTGGTATAAGGTCTCGCGGAATTTCTGACCCTTACCCCAGGCGAGATACAGACCTGCGATCCATGCCAGGATAACCAGGATTAAATACCAGGGGTTGGTCCAGGAGCCAGGCACTTCATTCAACAAAATATCACGCGTCGTGCCGCCGCCGATGCCGCCGAACAGGGCCAACACCAGGATGCCGACAACTGTGATATATCTTCTCCGGTAATGGTCTGGACGCTGCGCCAGCAGCGCGCCGTTCAGCGCATTCGTGGCGGCAGCCAGCAGGTCAATGTAAAGGAAAGCACCGGGGGTTAAGAAAGCAAATAAATAAGATATGAAATCCATCGTATTCTCCTTATATGTCTATTCGGACTTTAATATAGCGCAGCCCTTCAATTTTGGTTAACAAATATCGGTTCCTCGTGGGAACTGTAATGCCACAAATAGATACTGACTTTGATTGTGCTTTTGAATCCGCTGATATTGGTGACCTCCTTCCTGAAAGTGGATTTTATCTATTCAGATCACTGACCATTACTTTAGCGTTGCTTTCCTGACCAGATGTAAATAGACTTAAGTCGCCCATACTGCCTCCTAAAAGTCAAAAATTATCATCGCATTCGAGTTGTCCGGCTATTCGGATCTCAGCCACCGCTTCAAAGACGATCGCCCTATGCTGTATGGCGGCGATCAGAGTTTTCATCAAGATGATCGCCGAAATCTACAACTCTTTGTTGTTCATACTTGGCAGTTCAACGCTCTTGGACTGCATGAGGATAAATTCAATAGTTTGTTCTGGAAAAGTGGTCCGGATCAGTGTTCCGCTGTATTCAGCCAGGTATTTTAATAAACGCTGTGCGTCAACCAGGCTTAGGCGCGGGATAATAATCAGCAGCGCTGAG
>CBFDCK010000222.1:0-3904 GCA_965603285.1 uncultured bacterium | reverse complement strand
CCCGGAAAGGAGCTAATCCAATTTCAGTTTTATCTAATAGTTCAGTAGTACATATTGCAGCGAATGTTGCGACTGTTTTGTTTGGTGTGACAATTATTTTTCAACTCCTACTTGCAGCCGGCGTATTGCCGATCTCGATGGCTTGGGGTGGCCGACAATCTGTTCTGACTACAACCTTGCGGATCGCGAGTTTGGCTGCAGCAGCCATCTTGGTTTTCTTTGCCTATGTGATATGTCGTCGTGCGGGGCTAGTTGGTACTGAGACCATACCGACAACTATCATAATCTTGTCGTGGTTCATAACAGCATTCATGGCACTCAACACCGTGGGCAACTTGGTTTCACAAAGCATCGGAGAAAAAATTCTGTTCACTCCAATTTCTTTTTTATTAGCAGTGTCATGTTTTGTGGTGTCGAGTTCAAGAACTTAATCGTGTTCCATCTGTAACATGCCTTACTCTTCAGCACTGAGGTTTACCGATCCGCACATCTCCACAAGCAGGCGGCCTACCACGACGTCCAGCCGGCCTCGCTTCGCTCGGAGGTTACGTAGTGCGTTTTGCCCGCAATCGTTCTGGTTTATGAAAGAGTCTTACCTGCACCGCTTGGCAGGTGAGCCAAACCGTAAGCCGCCAAATACAACCAATTTATCTGATTAATGCCCATGGATTTGTGGTCACTCTATTCACTAATGAAAAAAAGCCGCCAGTTTGAAGAAGCGGTCACTCAATTGTGGAAGGAAGGCTTGATTTCTGGCGAGATGCACCTGGGAACAGGAGAAGAGGCGATCATTGCAGGTGTCGTTTCTCAATTGCGCACTGACGACGCTATGGCCGTGGATCATCGCGGCAGCGCAGCCTTATTAATGCGCGGTGTTGATCCAGTCTTAATGCTGCGCGAGATTCTTGGCTATGATGACGGGCTGTGTGGCGGTCGGGGCGGTCATATGCACATGTTCTCAAAAGAGCATTTGGCGGCTAGTTCGGGAATTGTGGGGGCAGAAGGACCAACTGCAATCGGATTCGCCCTTGCCGCCCAATATCTGCGTCCCGGAGCCATCGCAGTCGCCTTTTTTGGCGAGGGGGCGATGAACCAGGGAATGTTAATGGAATCCATAAACTTGGCGGCTGTTTGGAATCTGCCGGTTCTTTTCGTGTGCAAAGACGACGGTTGGGCCATCACCACCAAACCTGGGATTTCGACCATAGGTGATATGGGGGAAAGAGTACGCGGGCTGGACGCTCATTACATTGAGGTGGATGGTCTCGATATCGAACAGGTCTGGCAGGCAGCCCATCAAGCGGTTGAAAGAGCACGTACCGGAAAGGGACCAACCTTGCTCCGCGCTCACTGTGTGCACATTGAGGGGCACTTCCTGGGCTTGCTCCTTCTGCGCATAACTCGGAACCCTATGCGGGAACTACCTGGGATAGCGAGACCTCTTATCCGCTCCTTTCTGCGTCCCGGCGGCGGGTCGCTACGTGAACACTTGGCAGGAGTTAGGTTTATCCTCTCCACCATCCGGGCAGCCTGGCGCGATCCGCGCCGGTATTCTACCAACGATCCGGTTCTACGGGCACAGACTGCCTTAATGTCGAACCCGGTGCGATTGAAGGAATTGGATACCCACATCGAGGCAGAAATCTCCGCCATCCTTGCCGCTGCCCTGTATGAGGTGGCTGCATGAAGACCATGTATTTTACCGAAGCGATTGACGACGCGCTCGCCCAGGCTATGAAAGATGACACTCGTATCATTCTCTTCGGCGAGGATGTCCCGCTGTTGCGACGTAATCTGCTTGTCCGTTTTGGTCCGAAACGCGTCAGAGGCACTCCCATCAGCGAGAGCGCTTTTCTGGGAGCAGGTGTGGCAGCCGCGATGGCCGGTTTACGCCCGGTTGTCGAGCTCTACATGGTTGATTTTCTCGGCGTTGCGATGGATGCCCTGCTCAATCACGCATCGAAACTCGAGACCTTTTCGGGCGGCAAATGGATAGCGCCAGTCGCGGTGCGCGCACCTTGCGGTGGTGGTTACGGCGACGGCGGGCAGCACGAGCAGTCTCTTTGGGGCTGGCTGGCGCACATCCCTGGCCTGGTAGTCATCGTGCCTTCCACACCAGCCGATGCAGGGGGGTTGATGTTAGCAACGTTGCAGCACGACGGGCCGGTTATCTTCCTTGAACACAAATTGCTGTCTGAATCCTGTCTGGAATTCCTGGGTTCAGGGGGGCGTCGTACCGTGCAATACGACGTTCCCACCAAAGGCGCGCGTGGTCCTGTACCCCATAAGTGGGAACCACTCCCCATCGGCAAAGCGGTGCTTCGACGAGAAGGCAACGATGTGACTCTGGTCAGTGTAGGCATCGGCGTACACCGCGCCCTGGAAGCAGCAGAAATCCTGGCAAAAGAAGGTATCACAGCGTCGGTATTGGACTTGAGAACTGTCTCCCCGCTCGACAAAGCGGCGCTATGTGAAGCGGTCGCTCGGACAGGTCATTTGCTTGTTGTTGACGAAGATTATGAGAGCTTTGGTCTCTCGGGCGAACTGGCGGCAGTCGTGATGGAGGCGGGTATACAGGTCAAATATGCCCGTGTCTGCACCCAGACGACAATCCCATACGCCCGTCGCATGGAAGATCAGATACTGCCGAATGTTGAACGTATCCGAACTGCTGCCACAACTCTCTTACAGACGACGAGCTAATGATCTACAGAAAGAGATGGTGGCTGGCTAACAATTCGCTGAATACTACATGCTGATCGAGCTGATTCTTGAGGTTTGTTTCGCTTTTACAGCGTTTAGGTTCGCGGGTGGTGATACTATGAAATCCGCAAGCAGCTTAGCTCGGGATCGTTAAGGCGATTGACTCCCTCAACCTTTTGGGTACCAGCACCTATTGATTTGGAAAAGATCGGTTTGACCAATTTGGGAAATATATGGTACCCTGCCACAGCATAAAAACTAGAAGCGCTAGGCGAAGCAATGGGACTTCCCAAAGTTGGCGGCGCAATAATTCAAGGCTGAGAAACCTATATAAATAATTGAAAGAAAGGACTTACTTAATGAAAAACAGCTTATCTTGTCCAAAATGTCAGTCATCCGAGATAATATGTATCTCAGGCAAAGACCAGAAAGCCGGTTATGATGTTGGCGATAACATTCATACTGGTAGAACTAATTTTAATCTCGCCTATGTTGAACGCCATGTATGTAGTTTTTGTGGCTATATTGAGGATTGGGTCGAGTCGCCAGAAGGGTTGGAAAAGATCAAGGAGAAGTTTGGGTAGCTGAATACAAAATGCTTTATAAAAATGCAAATTAAGATGACGCCCAAGTATAGCTTTTTAATGAGGAGATGTTGTCTCTGAAAGTGGTTATGCACTGAGATTGAATTCGATGGCGAAGTTGGTCTATCATCGGTGGGGGGTCTCCAGTTGGATGTAACTGGTGGGCAAAGATTCGTTGAGGCGCAGCTTATTTGCAGGCGACCTCGCTACGCTCGGAGGGTATATAGCGCGAAAACTGCCAGTTTTGGTTACAAGGAAACAGGCGAATCCTGCTTGAAACAGCGAGCTGGTTACGCCATCGTTCGACATATGAATAGTAAGATAATAAAGTCAACTCCTTTCGGGTCTGTGGGTGTCATCTGGACCGGACTAAATGACAATCCCAAGATCGTACGGATTTTGCTCTCAAAGCCTGGGTTGTCCGCTGAAAATCAGGTATCCGAGCTTTACCCGAACTCGCAAGCGTATTCCTGCGCAAAGATCGACGATCTTGCTGCTGCAATCAAAGAGCTACTTGAAGGAGAGGAGATCGAGTTTTCGCTGAATGTTGCGGACCTGGGCTTGTGTACTGAGTTTCAACAGCTTGTTCTACGTGCAGAGCACCGGATTCCACGGGG
>CBFDCK010000221.1:0-3927 GCA_965603285.1 uncultured bacterium | reverse complement strand
CAACCTTTTTCACTTCCTCATACCCATCCTATCCTCCCGCGGGAGGTTTCACGCCATCCCAACCTCTCACAGGAGGTTTCTCGTTAAATTTATATGGATTTCTTACGTTCATTTCACATTTTTCTTAACATTGTGGGCTATACTTATCACGAAAAAGTGGACAAATCATATCTATTAAGCTAATCACATCAGCAGCCTAACCGTTGCAAGTCTATATTTATAGTTTAATTTGTCAATCCCACCCTTGGATTTATTTTATTGGTTGTAATTTAAGGTTTATAAGGAAGCAACACAATATGAAAAACAACATGAAAAAAGCATTTTTTGTCGCTATACTGCTGCCTATTCTGACTCTGGCATGCAGCCTGTCAATCCCAACCGATCTAAGCGATCTGCCATCGCCAGTGAACACGATTCCATCAATTACGGCGCCTGCACCGACAGCGCAATCCGCTCCAGTGAAAATTTCCCTGCCGCCCATTTCTGCTGGCGAAGAAATGACGCTCACTGAATTATATGAGCATATCAACCCCGCCGTGGTGAACATCATCACATACGCTAAGCAGGGCGACCGGGTAGCGCCGAACGGTCAGGGCTCCGGCTTTGTTTACGACTCGGGTGGACATATCATTACCAATGCTCACGTCGTGCACGGGTCCTATGAGGTGGAAGTTGTCTTTTCTGATGGTACGATCGAGAGTGCCGACGTAGTCGGTGAGGATCTGCACAGCGACCTGGCGGTAGTGGAGGTGGTTTCCTTTCCAGAGGGTGTCCAGCCAATACCTCTAGGCAGCATCACTGAAGTTGTAGTAGGGCAAACAGTGGTCGCCATCGGCAACCCGTTCGGATTAGGCGGTACGCTGACCGAGGGCATCGTCAGCGCTCTTGGTCGAACTATACCCGCCCTGACACCTTTCTCGATCCCTGAGAGCATCCAGACCGATGCAGCCATCAATCCCGGCAACTCGGGAGGTCCTTTGCTCAACCTGCGCGGCCAAGTGATCGGTGTCAACGCACAGATCGAAACCACCGGTTTCGACCGCAGCAATAGTGGTGTGGGATTCGCCATACCGGTCAGCATAATCAAGCGTGTGGTCCCTGAATTGATCGAAGACGGCGAGTACGAATGGGCTTGGCTGGGTGTGATCGGCGGCAATCTATCACCCACCCTTGCCGAGGTGATGAACCTGCCCGTCGAACATGGAGCTTACATCTCTGAGATAGCAAACGACGGACCAGCCGAAAGAGCTGGTTTGCGTGGAACAGATGACAGTACGATCTTTAATAGTCGCCAGTTGGATATCGGCGGGGATGTGATCACCGCCGTTGATGGACAACCCGTCGGATCGTTTGGTGAACTGCTGATCTACATCGCTTTGAAAGTTACACCCGGGCAAGATGTAACCCTGACGGTCCTCCGGGACGGTGATTATCAAGATATCGTCGTCACCATGAGGGAGCGACCCGATTCACTCGATTCATCGTTCCAACTGCCAACCCCATAATGCCCATTCGAGATTTGGTTTAAAAAGTGATATCCACCCAGCAAGTCGGGATATCAAATGGGAGTTTTAGGGAGCTTGCCTTCGCCTGAAACTCCCTTTTTTCTAGCCCTAAGTTAGATATTCTAATAAACCAGGTAATTCGCTAAGCGTAGCAATGGTGGCATCCGGAATTATTTCTGCCGCAAGGGCTTGGTTTGCAGGGTTATCGGCCCGCCGTGTTATCCAGATACTATACAGTCCAGCCTTGCGCGCCCCCAGGATGTCCGCACCGAGTGTATCGCCCACCATAGCCGCTTGAGAAGGCTCAATCCCCCAATAATTAAGCATTTTATGAAAAATGTGCGGACTGGGCTTGCGGATGCCCTCAGCGGCTGAGGTTATTATTAAATCAAAATAATTACGCAGGTTGGCATTATCCACCAGGGTCTGGACATCCGCATCATCACCGGCGTTCGAGATCAATCCCAATCGATATCCCTTCCCTCTTAGCGCTTCTAAGGTGAGCGCAGCGTCCTGCTCAACATGCCAATGCCCCTCAGTTACTGCGTACATGTTTTGCAACCCTTCTCGAATAACACTTTCTTGGACATCCGCATAACCCCAGCCCTGCAGCACTTTCTGCACTACGTACAGTGTAGTGTATTCGCGAAAGTCGCTCTCGCGTTCGACGTAATAGGTCTCCAACTGGGTGTGAAACTCCTGCATGAAGTGATCTGGCTCCAGTTCAAGACCAGCCTCTCTTAAGCTGCGGTGCAGTTCCACCCCCGCTTCTGCCATAACTTCTGGCCAGGAACCTTCGAAATAGATCAGGGTTCCACCCAGATCAAATATAATGGCTTCAAAATGTCGGCGGGCTGGTATGATATCCATGAATTATTCCGATTTCTTTTGTTAAAATTTCTTCCGGTAATGCTATAACCCCTGTTTCTAAATGCTTACGGGTCAATACCCTAAATTGGGGTCAATCACGTTGTAAAGTGGTTCGCCTTCGATATAACGTTCTAAGTTCCTTGCGAAAAGTTCGACTGCCCGCTGGTCGTAATTCGGCGTCACACCTGAGATATGCGGGGTGATGATCACATTGGGCATCTCCCAAAGGGGGCTATCTTCAGGCAGCGGTTCTTCAGGGAATACATCCAGGGCAGCCCCCGCGATCTTGTTTTCCTTGAGGGCGTGAATCAACGCTTCTTGGTGGAGGACTCCGCCGCGCGAGACATCAACTAAAAATGCGCTCGGTTTAAATGCCGCCAACTGCTCTGCACCGATCATATCCAAAGTAGCGGGTGTCAGCGGTACGGTAATGACGACGAAATCGCACTCCGTGAGCATGGAGCGCAGCGCCTGGGTTGGATACAGGCGCTGCACGAAATCACCTGCTGGGTCGCCATATCCTTCTGGTGTATAACCGCTGTCCACTGGCTGCATGGCGTCCTGTTTGCACGCCAACACTTGCGCTCCAAAGGGGTGCAGCAACCGGGCAACCTGACGCCCGATGCTTCCGTAACCTACGATCCCAACCGTGCTTTCACGCAGCTCGAGCGGTGCGAAACGTTCCCAGCGGTCCTGCGGCCATTCACGGCTCTCCTGGTGGGCGAATAAATCCGGCAGGTGCTGACCCAGGGCAAGCAGCATCATCAATATATACTCTGCCATCTTGGTGGCTCCTGCTCCGCTCAACGTAGTCGCCACAAGACCGGGTTTACTTAAAATCGGAGCATCAATCGCGTGATTAACTCCCGCCCAATGGAACTGTATCCAACGCAGGTTGGGAGCCGTTTCCAGGTCGGGAAGCACATAATTTGTATACAGCACCTCGGTCGTACTCCATACCTCAGAAGAGATGTCTTCCGGTTTACGTGCTTTGATGCCCTTAAAATTCAAGCGCGGCGAGACTTCCCGCAGCATTGAAACCAGCTCTTCAGAAAACGACAATGTGATCAGTATTTCTATTGGATCGGTCATAAATATTTACTCATTAAAAGAAAACGTCGGTTCGGCGTAAAAACGGATGGCGTTGGCAGCCATGCGTTCCATCCACCAATCGTGAAGCCACTCTCGCTTTCGTTCCAATGTCCAACCGGCGTTCAACACCTCCATCGGAATGTTGATGTTCAACGCCCTGTATGGAATGACATGCCGAGTCACACCACTGGGGACTTTATATCCATTCTGTACGGCGGACATGATGTCTTCAGGTCTATAGGGTGGGAAGATCACCAGCGCGGTAATGGCGGGGTAATAAGGCGACTGCTTCTCCCATTCATCGTTGGAGGCCCGGTATATATCCGCCTTACCCTTGTATGCTCCTACAATGTCATTCAAGACCCTCAGGTCATGCAGCTCGCTGACACCCGAAGGCAGCACCTTGCGCACGCCTTTTTCCAGAACAATGTAAGCGATAGCCTCCCCAGCCTCCAATTCC
>CBFDCK010000220.1:0-3956 GCA_965603285.1 uncultured bacterium | reverse complement strand
CGCCGGCAAATCTCCACCTCCAATTCGAAAGAACCTGCGAATTTATGAGGGATTCCTTCAATCAAACACAAACATCATGTTGGATGCCTTGATGACTGCCAGGGCTTGTTTGCCTTCTGAAAGTCCAAGAATATCCACCAGAGTATTATGAAAAAGTTATACCTTACAGTCCTGCTGTTGATACTTACAGCCTGCAGCGCGACCATATCCACCCAAAGCGAGTCGAACCTAACATCCACGCCCCCTCAAAGCGGCTCCACAACCAAATCTCTGACTCCATCCCTGGCGACCACTCTACCCACGAACACCTCAATACCCTCTACTTCCCCTGCCACCAGCTCGCCTTCGCCATCCGAGAACCCAACCATTCAGGTATCAGCAACCACTGCGGCAACTGTACAGTACGTGCGCGTCGATACCGCCGATGGGTTAATCATTACGGGAACATTCCATCCCGCAAGCGACCCGCCCCCATGGTCAGGAGTACTGCTGCTGCATATGGTCTATGGTGACCGGTCTCAGTGGGATGAACTCGTCCCTCTGCTGACGTCTAACGGCTATGCTGTGCTCGCCATTGATATGCGCGGGCATGGCAGCACTGGCGGCGAGATCAATTGGGAAAAAGCTGAAGATGATATTGAAAGGGTCTGGAGCTACATGACTGAACGCGAGGATATTGATCCATTACACTCCTCTATGATCGGTGCCAGCATAGGTGCAAACATGGCACTGGTCGCAGCCGCAAACCAACCCGAGGTCAATACGGCAGTGCTGCTCTCTCCTGGACTGAATTACTTTGGAGTCACCACGAGCGATGCGCTGGAAGCCTACGGACAGCGACCAATCCTCATAGCTGCCAGTTCTGAGGACACCTACTCGGCCGATTCGTCTCAAGAGTTGGTCAAAGCTGCACTCGGGGAATCGAAACTGCTGACCTACGACGGCGCCGGTCACGGAACAGCAATGCTCCAAAACGAGCCAGCGCTCGCGAAAATAATCCTGGGATGGTTAGATCTATATCTCAAGTGATCTGACAATAAACTCATTGCACCATAGTAGGTGCGCCGCAGCTCATATTTCCCGCGCCTATTCTCCATTTTTCTCTTGACATACAGACAATTGATATGTATTATTAAATAACTGACCGGTCAGTCGATTATTGTCGGCAGCCAGTACATTGTGGGAGAAATGCTGCTGGCTACCATATAGCGATAGAAACAAGATTCTTTAGCGCGACCGTATATACGTATATAACGGATATATATATAATGGAGGGATATGGGATATAAGGAGGTATCACATGGAAATTCTAATAATTGTACTTGCTATGGTCGTGGTCGGCTTGATCATGGGTTTCGTCGCTGGTTTGATTTGGAAAGACGATCGCCCAATAGGCGTCAAAGGTGATTACCTCGTTGCGGTGATCACAGCCGTCATCACAGGTCTGCTCGACTGGTTCGTGATTCCCGCCATGGGTTTCAGCGACACTATAAAATACCTCGGTCTGGCATTCGAACCGGCCGCTATGGCGCTGCTCGCACTTTGGGTGATCCGCCTGGCAAAGAAATAATTGATGCCTGCAGCTCTGGGGCTGTCTAATTAGCTGTGGGGCGGCTATCTTAGCCACCACCTGTGTGGCAGGTATAGAAACCTGCCCTACATATGGGGTCTGGCAAGAAATTTCATGTTCTTTTGGGACAGACCCCCGAGCTTCGCTGAAGTAAGTTAAAATTAGAAACCAAATCACTGCGTTCCCAAAGTCATGGAAGCCGATAATTTGATCATCGAAACCCACGAACTCTGCCGGGATTATAAAAAGAAGCCTGCAGTGTATGCGCTGGATTTGTCCATCCAGCGGGGCGAACTTTTCGGTCTAGTGGGACCCGACGGAGCCGGGAAAACGACCACCTTGCGATTGCTGGCTGGTTTGCTCAATATCACTTCCGGTTCTGCTCGAATAGCTGGATATGATTTAGGCAGCCAGTCTGAAGCTATTAAGTCAAAAATCGGCTACATGGCACAGCAGTTCAGCCTGTATGGCGAACTCTCCGTACGAGAGAACCTGTCGTTCTTCGCTGAACTTTATAACGTAGAGCCCAACATTATCCCGGAGAGGATGGAGCGGCTGTTGGAGTTTGCCGGTTTGACTGAGTTTCAGGACCGGCGTGCGGTTCATCTCTCGGGCGGTATGCAAAAGAAATTGGCGTTGGCATGCACACTGATCCACCAGCCAGAGATACTTCTGCTGGACGAACCCACAACCGGCGTCGACCCCATTTCAAGGCGCGAATTCTGGGACATCCTGACCGATCTGCATGTGGACGGAACCACGATCATCGTCAGTACACCCTACATGGATGAAGCAGACCGCTGCTCGAGGGTCGGCTTGATGTATGACGGGCGCATGGTGATATGCGCCCCACCCCTGGAAATCCGGGCGCAAATCCAGGGCGAAGTGATCGAAATACGACCCGATGATTGGAGCGCAGCGAGTGCATTCCTGAAGGATTTACCGGGCGTACTCGAAGTGCAAACATACGGCGAATCGCTCCATTTGCTGGTCGATTCGTCCAGCGAGCGCCTGCCCCAAATAGAATCCGCCATGCAGGAACAAGGATTGATATATCACGCCGCTCGTCCAGCTCCTACAAGTATGGAAGAAGCCTTCATCTCCTTGATTCGCCAAATCGAGAATTAGAATGTCACTCCGTCAAATCCGGGCAGTTACATACAAAGAAATCATCTACATCACCCGCGACCGCTCCAGTTTCATCCTGGTCATCCTGATGCCGATGCTTTTACTACTGCTCATGTCCTACGCCCTGGCAGTGGATATCCGGCATGTACCGGTCGCAGTCCTGGATCAGGACCGCAGCTCAATGTCAAGAGCATTTGTCCAGGGTATCACGGCAGGTGATGACCTCGATTTGTTCGCCCAGGTATCTTCAATGGAAGAAATCGAAAACCTGCTGATGCACGGCGATATTAAAGCAGCGATCATAATCCACCCCTCCTTCGCAAGCGATCTGATCTCGCTGCGAGGGATGCCTATCCAGGTCATCATCGATGGCACAGAACCGGAAAGCGGCGGGTTTGCTGTAGATCACATTGGCTTACGAGCGGAGGAGTTTGTCAACAAAGCGCTTGCCTCCCAAATGGGGGCTATGAACATCAATACAGACACCCTGCAGCCGATCGATCTACGTGTGCGCGCCTGGTACAACCCCAGCATGAGGAGCGAGGTGGCAATCATCCCAGGTTTGATCTCGATGGTGCTCGGTCTGCCGGCGCTATCGGTAGCCTTGACCCTGGCTCGCGAACGAGAACACGGCACAATGGAACAGCTCATGACCACTCCGGTAGGACGGACAGATCTGCTGCTCGGAAAGATGATTCCTTACGTCATTATTGGTCTGGTCAATGTGATCTTGCTGCCGCTAATTGCTATGAACTGGTTCGACGTGCCTTTTAACGGCAGTTTCGTTCTTTACTTCTTTCTATCGGTTATCTTCTTATTCGCCATACTGGCAATGGGGATCGTCATTGGGGTTTTTGTCCATACGCAGCCCGGCGCGATGGCGCTTTCATTCCTGCTGATCTTCTTCCCAGGATTCTTCCTGACCGGTATTTTCTTCCCTATTGTGTCCATGCCAGAAATCATGCGTATGGAAGCCATGTTCCTACCCGGAACACACTACGCAATCATCACGCGCGGCGTTTTCCTGCCCGGCGTCGGCTTGGATGTGCTCTGGCCGTACGCCGTGATGCTATTCGTGCTGTGGCTCGTGTTCACCGGAGTTGCGGTGCTGTTCTTCAAAAAGAAGCTCGCCTGAACGCTCAACACATATGTTAAACCGTATCTGGGCTCTCTCTGTTAAAGATTTCATCCACCTGATCAACGATTGGTGGCTGCCCGCCTTTATGCTGATCGGAGGTGTCATAGAATTAGTGGCTGT
>CBFDCK010000219.1:0-3999 GCA_965603285.1 uncultured bacterium | reverse complement strand
GTCAAGGAAGACGAAAGCTTCAATATCGCTGTCGTAAAAGGTGAGCAATCCGTCTGGAGACCAGTCTGGCAGCAGGGTTTGATGATCCGCTTCACCGGCTAAAGCAGGTTCAGGCGCGGGTTCCTGGGGCGATTCTGGTGAACTTGAGTCTTCTGAACTCATGGGAAGCAACCACACCTGGGGGTAATCCGGACCCATGCTTCCGGTAGAAGCCGTGCGTTCGTATGCCAGGTAATCGCCCTGGGGGGATATCCGAGGTGAACGGCAAAGTGCACCCGGACAACTTAGAACCAGCTCGGAGGTTCGATTTATGGGTGCGGATGTGGCATCATTTTTGGTCTGGTCTTCCGTTTCACTGTTGATGTCTATTCGGTATATGTCACTGCTTCCATCTTGATTGACAACGCTGTAGTAAATAGTAGACCCGCTGGTATTAATGTGGTATCCGAGAACACCGCCTGGACTATCGGTCAATTGTTGAATTTCTTCTGTGCGTGGATTAATGAAAAAAAGATTCGCAGGACCAGCGTTTGGATAAAGATAAACCAGGCTGGGTTGCCTGATTGAGAATGACCAGGATTTAATACTGAGGAGCGGAAGCGATAGCAAACTGGTCGCTTTCCCCCCAGCGTCAAGCTGTACTTGGATAGTCTCACCGGCAGACCATGGTTCCTCAGGGGTGAAGGTTAATTTGTTTTCTTGCCAGGAGATAGAACCATTCATCTTAGGGTTGATTGACAGGCGTTCGGATATTGAATCCCTGTCCATGGGACGCGAGAATGTAAGCCGGATAGCCGTTCCGGCTGGAACTTCGGTTTGCCCGTTAGGTGGGAAAACCGCTAAAAGGCGCGGCATATTCCACCAGTAAATTATCCCTAATACGGCGATCACGATGACAGTGGACAGGATCACCAGCCACGAGAGTTTCATGATAAACGCAATTATAACTGGTCGCATTTCAGAAATACCAACACATTCTTTTAGAGGAAGATGAAAATCTCACCCAGTTTGAAGGAAGGCGACCATACAAGATGCGTCGTTTTAGAAGGATGAATATATAGTGAATATCATGGATTTGTGTCTTTATTCACCCTGATATGGGTGGTAGAATCAGCGTCATGAAGCGCTGGCAGTTATGGCTTGGCATCGCAATCAGCCTGGTATTTCTATATTTTGCTCTGCGTGGGCTGGAATTTGAAGACCTTGGCGCGGCATTGAAGCAAGCCCGGTACTGGTGGTTGATTCCGGGTGTGATCGTCTATTTCATGGGCGTTTGGGTGCGTGCCTGGCGCTGGCATTACCTGCTGCAACCGATTAAATCGATCAGCACGGTCAAGCTTTTCCCCATCGTGGTGATTGGTTACATGGGGAATAATATTTATCCAGCCCGCGCTGGCGAGTTTCTGCGGGCTGTGATCCTCAAGCGCTACCAGGATGTGCCAGTATCTGCTTCGCTTGCGACGATCATCGTGGAGCGTATCTTCGATGGTGTGGTGATGCTGGCGTTTGTGTTTTTTAACTTGCCCGAGCTTGCCCGTCTGACGACCGACTCCGGCTTTGTGGGCAATATTCAAACAGTGGCACTGTGGGGGGCTGCGGCTTTCATGGGTGTTTTGGGGATTTTCCTGGTGGCGGCTATGTTCCCGGAGAAAACCAGCTACCTGACCAGGGTGATCGTACAGCTTGTAATACCGAAGCGCTTTCAAGGGAAAGTACTTGCAGTAGCTGAACGCTTCTTAGAAGGGCTGGAGTGCCTGCGCTCGCCGCGCGATGTCCTCATGATTTTCTTGACAACGGTTGTGATATGGTTGTTCGAAACCGGTAAGTATTGGTTCGTGATGCTCGCTTTCCCATTCGAAGTCAGTTTTTTTGCCCTGATGTTGATGAACGGTATCGTCAATCTGGCTACCACTATCCCCTCGGCTCCCGGATACGTGGGCACGTTTGATGCGCCGGGGATCGCCGTCCTGGTCGCATATGGCGTTGACAAAGCCACCGCGGCTGCGTATACTCTGGTGCTGCACGTCGCTTTATGGGTTCCAATCACAGCTCTGGGCGCCTACTTCTTCTTGCGAGAGGGGTTGGATTGGTGGGATGACGTAAAAAAGATGCAGCTAGAAGTGTGAATTTTATCCAAAACCATAGGCAAAGAATTAGATCAAAACGATAAAGTGGGTAATATGAAAGTGGGGATCATTGGAGCAGGTATCGGCGGCTTGGCTGCTGCATACGATCTTGTGCGCGCCGGATATGAGGTGACAATGTATGAAGCCAGCGATCATGTTGGCGGATTAGCGTCCGGTTTCAAGGAGCCGCATTGGGATTGGTCGGTAGAGAAGTACTATCACCACTGGTTTGCAAGCGATGATCACATCTTGAATTTAATAAACGAATTGGGATGGGGAGAAAATGTGATCTTCCCGCGCCCCTATACCGTGATGTACCATGAAGGTAAATTCTATCCTTTCGATTCGATCCCGGCTGCGATAACCTTTCCGGGATTGGGTTGGGGTTTCAACAAGGCGCGCTTCGGTCTGGTGGGGTTATATCTGCGCCTCACGAACAACTGGCGCTCGCTGGAAAGTGTTACCGTCGAACGTTGGATGAGAAAATGGGCTGGGGACCAGGTGTACGAAATGATGTGGGAGCCGCTGATGGTAGGCAAGTTTGGAAATAAGTACTCCAAACAGGTTAACATGGCCTGGATGTGGGCTCGCCTGAAAGCGCGTACGACCCGATTGGGCACGTATAAGGGCGGGTTTCAGGCTTTTGCAGACCAATTTACTTACCTTTTAGAGGGGATGGGTGTCAAAATCCGGCTATCCGAACCGGTACACCTCATTGAGCCTGGTTCTGAAAGCAGCTTGATCCTGAAAACGTCTGCGGGATCGCAGCGTTTTGATCAATGTCTAGTGACTTCCTCCCCTGCTGCACTCGCTCAAATGGCGCCTCAGATGCCCCCCGATTATTTAAGGGAGTTGTTGGCTCTCAAAAGCATGGGAGCGGTTGTAATGACGCTGGCTTTGAAGCACCGTCTTTCTGAGGAGGGATATTATTGGTACAACCTCCCCAAGGAGGCAGGATTCCCTTTCCTGGCTCTGGTAGAACATACTAACTACCTTTCGCCTGAATACTACGGCGGAGAACATATCGTCTACGTTGGGGATTATCTCGATGCCGGCCATGATTATTTTAGCCTCAGCCAGGAAGAGCTGCTGGACCGGTTCATCCCCGTCTTACCCCGCTTCAACGCCAAGTTCTCCCCCGATTGGATACGGAAAACCTGGTTGTACCGTACGAAATATGCACAGCCTGTGCCGTTAGTCAATCATTCCCGCAGCATTCCTGCCATAAAGACGCCCATCCCAGAGCTTTTTTTTGCCAGTATGAGCCAGGTTTATCCATGGGATCGCGGCACTAATTTTGCGGTCGAAATCGGAAGAAGAGCAGCAAGGAACATGATAAAGACCAGAGTATAAGGATTAGGAGATAGGGCAAAAACACTTTCCGAATTTTCCACTAATCCTACCCCAAACATAAATTGCAGGAGGTTATAAGATGGAGAAAACAAGTTTTGGATAATGTTGGCAATTGCAGCGCTGGTAGTGGGTGTTTTAGCTTGCAGCTTTAGCGCCAGCACAGCAAGTATTGATAATGCCTGGATGGCGCGTGATTACGATGGTCAGCAGCCGGCGACGGTGTTTGCCCAGCGGCGATGCTGACCTTCATTTTGAGTTAAGCAACGATATGTTGTGGCCTGTAGGTAAGTACAAGGTTGATTTGTATTTGAATGCGGAGCTTGGCCAAACGTTAGAATTTGAAGTGCAGTAAGTTCGCATATTGGCGCAGAAAAGATTTATCTTTGCTACGTATGCTATTGCCCAATCGTAGTAGTGCCCACTACCAAACATCCAGCACGATATGGGTGCTGGCGGTGTTATTTATATTTGCGCTGACCCTTCAGGCTTGCTCTGGATTAATCAATCTAGAGACCGACCA
>CBFDCK010000218.1:0-4049 GCA_965603285.1 uncultured bacterium | reverse complement strand
GGGGCAGAAGAAATAGTCAGCATTATTGGTCCAAATGGCGCCGGCAAGACCACTTTCTTCAACTGCCTGACAGGCTTTTACCAGGCGGATGAAGGAGATATGCTGTTCCTCGGGCAGAGATTGAATGGGCGTACTCCGGACCAAATAACCCGAATGGGTATTGCGCGTACTTACCAGAACATACGCGTCTTTCCTGCCATGACGGCGATTGAAAACATTCTGGTAGGCGAACACCCCAGGCTTAAGACATCATGGGTAGAAGCCGTAATCAAGACAAAAAGATACACAAAAGAAGAAGAAGAAGCCGTAGCAGAAGCCAACCGTCTGCTCGAGTACGTTGGGTTGACAGGCATGGGAGACCAGCTCTCCCACAACTTGCCCTACGGCGCTCAACGTCGATTGGAACTGGCGCGCGCCCTTGCCAGCCAGCCCACGCTCCTATTACTCGATGAACCCACCGCAGGCATGAACCCCAACGAATCTGCAGAGATGATGCACTTCATCAAAAAACTGCGCGATGATCTCGGCATCACGATCTTGTTGATCGAGCACGATATGCGGGTAGTTATGGGGATCAGCGAGCGCATCTCTGTCCTCGACTTTGGATCCAAAATCTGTGAGGGAACTCCAGCAGAAATTCAATGCAATCCAAACGTGATTGAAGCATATTTGGGACGCGGAGCCGCTACAGGTTTAAGTGAAACTCCGGCAAAAGCAGTGGCATAGATAAGAGAAGAAAACCATGGCAATGTTAGAAGTCCAAGATATCCACGCCTATTATGGCAACATCCAAGCCTTAAACGGCATTTCTTTAACCGTTGAAGAGGGCGAAATCGTAACCTTGATCGGAGCTAATGGAGCAGGTAAAACCAGCACACTGCGAACGATCAGCGGGTTGCTTCCGAATCGCAAAGGAAAGATAACACTTGAAGGTGAAGACCTATCAAAATATAAAGCCCATGAAATTGTATATAAAAGGGTCGCAATGGTACCTGAGGGACGCGGCATCTTTGCCAGGCTCACCGTTGCGGAGAACCTGGATATGGGAGCCTTTTCCCGTGACGACAAGGACGGCATTGAAGAAGACCGTGAGCGGGTATACGAGTTATTCCCCCGAATGAAGGAGCGTATCACCCAGGTTGCCGGCACCTTATCGGGTGGTGAGCAGCAAATGTTAGCAACTGGACGAGCCTTAATGACCCACCCTCGCTTGCTCCTAATGGATGAACCGTCTATGGGTCTTGCGCCCGTCCTGGTGGAGAGTATTTTCGAGACCATACAAGAGATAAACAAGGAAGGGACAACGATCTTACTTGTCGAGCAGAACGCAACCATGGCATTATCTGTCGCCGACCGCGGTTACGTCCTGCAAACCGGCGAAATCGTATTGCACGACACAGCCGCCAATTTGCGGCAGAATGAGATGGTGCAGAAAGCTTACCTTGGAATCGATTAAACCAATTAACTTATCTTGATCTCCATCTCTGAAACCGGATCATGTATGCTAAATGCAGTGGTGATAGAACCTTCCCACTGCATTTTTTATATCCAGCAAGGAGTTTATTGTGAAGGATCACAGTGAAATTGTCATTATCGGCGCTGGGATAAACGGGGTCAGCACAGCATTTCATTTAGCGAAACACGGTGCTCCTGTAGCTTTGCTCGAAAAGGATTTTATCGCCTCTGGACCGACCGGTTTATCCAGCGCGATTGTACGCCAGCACTATTCCAACCCGGTTACAGCGCGTATGGCACTCCATTCATTACACGTCTGGCAAAACTTCCCTGAAATTGTAAATGAAGAGCCAGTATTTACCCAAACCGGTTTTATAATCGGTGTACGACCGGAAGATTTGCCAGGTTTAAAAGCCAACATAAGTCTCCAGCAATCCGTGGGAATCAATACGGAGTTCATCCCTGTTGATGAGATGCGTAAATTAGAACCCCACCTCGATCCCAAGGGTATCGGAGGCGGCGCATATGAACCAGAGGGTGGTTACTGCGATCCGGCTGCGGGGGCGAATGGGTTCGCGCAAGCAGCAAAACGATTAGGAACGAATATAAGAACTGGTGTTAGCGCTACCGGGTTCGAAATCCGGGGGGGGAAAATAACCGGTGTGAAAACCGATCAGGGCATGGTTCCGGCTGATATTGTAATCCTCGCTGCTGGTCCATGGAGTCCAATACTGCTGCAAAAAATCGGGGTCCAGGTTCCGATTATTGCAGCTCGAGTAAAGACCGTACTTTACCGTCGTCCAGATGATTTTGAACGCCACGCAATATGGGCAGATTTTATATCTCAGGTGTATCTGCGCCCCGAGAGCGGGTCGTTGATGCTGGTTGGGTCTATCTCTCCGGAAGAAGAAACCGTAGATCTAGTGGCAGACCCAGATAACTACAACGAAAAAGTGAGCATAGACATCATATCCAGTTACGCCGAACGAGTCGTAACTCGTTACCCTGCCATGAAACGCAGCCACGTTTCGAGCAGTTACGCCTCCCTCTACGACATCACTCCCGACTGGCACCCAATAATGGATGCAGTTCCAGGCGTAGATGGACTTTACCTCTGTGCTGGAAGCAGCGGTCATGGTTTCAAGCTTGCACCGGCGGTCGGTCAGATGATGGCAAAGCTTGTGCTCGAAGGCAAAGAACCGGATGATGACATCAATCTGTTCTCATTCGACCGTTTTGAAAAAGAGGACCTGGTGCGAGGCCGGTATGAATACAGCATCCTGGGATGAAAAATACATCCTGGGACAAAGCAGCGCGCTTACGATGATCCAAATTGCGGCGACTTAACTAATCTAATCATGAACATTCCAAGTACAGCAGATGTCCTCATTATCGGCGGCGGCGTTATGGGTGCCAGCACGGCATATCACCTGGCTTTACGCGGGCAAAAAGACGTTCTTCTTCTGGAAAAAGAGGATTTTTACGGTCAAGGAGCCACAGGAAGATGTGCGGGTGGCATTCGATACCAGTTTGCCACGCAGGTAAATATTCGCCTGTCGCAGGAAAGCTTGCCCATGCTGGTGCGTTTTGAAGAGGAGATTAACCAGGCGATTGACTACCGTCAGTGCGGCTACCTGTTTTTACTCACTCGTCCCGATGACATGACCAAATTCCGCCAGAATGTGGCTTTGCAACATCGTTTAGGTGTGCCTACCGAATGGCTGAATAGCGATGAGATTCGTAAACGACTGCCGATGATGGTATTAGAAGATGTGCTCGGTGGTACTTTTAACGCCAAAGATGGGTTGGTTGACCCCAATGGTGTCGTTATGGGCTACATTAATGCCTCCCAGCGCCTGGGAGTGCGCGCATTTACGGAGGTGGAAGTCACAGGAATCCAGGTCAAATCTGGGAAAATTACGGGTGTCGAAACAACTTCAGGCGCCGTTTCCACACCAATTATTGTAAATACCGCCGGTCCCTGGGCAGGCTTGATCGGTCAAATGGCAAACGTTGAAATCCCTATCACTCCAATTCGACGCCAAATGCTGACCACGACGCCTCTCCCTGAAATCCCGCCCGATTTCCCCTTTGTGATAGACTTTGCGCAATCGCTTTACTTTCACCGGGAGGGAAAAGGTTTGCTGACCGGGATGTCCAATCCCAACCAAAAACCGGGGCTTGACCAGTGTATCGACCAAGATTGGGAATTAAAACATATGGAAGCAGCAACCAATCGCTTGCCGCTTTTGGAGAAGACCAGCCTGATGTCCCATTGGGCAGGCTTGTACGAGGTTACCCCCGACGCCCACCCGATATTTGGAAAGACGCCCGTGGATGGCTTCATCGTGTGTGGCGGGTTCTCGGGTCATGGATTCATGCACGGACCGGTGGCAGGTAAGTTGATCTCCGAATTTATCCTGGATGGACGGGCACACACAGTGGATGTATCGATGTTGGACTTAGCTCGATTTGAAGAAAACAGATTGATACAGGAGTACAATGTAGTTTAACCAATTAAAAACTAGCTGCCTGACAGTTTAAGAATGTCATTGCAAGGGAGCGCATCGACCGAATCAATCTGCCTGATTTAA
>CBFDCK010000217.1:0-4057 GCA_965603285.1 uncultured bacterium | reverse complement strand
TTGGGTAGATGTCATTACCAATTTTGGTTATCCTTGTTGGGTATTTTTGGGTGAAAGAGGGAGTGGGCACGAATTTTATCCATCTTTTCCTGCCTGCCCCTGCGCATTCTGCTGGGAGGCTGGGTCTCCTGAGGTAAGCGAACCCCAGTCTTCATCTTCATCGCTGGGGGTACTTTCCGCATCCAGTTTCGTTGACCAGGCACGCAAAAAGACATAAAGACCCAGGGCGGCGATGGGCAGGGCGATCCCGGCCCCATACGAAAGCAAGTTATCGGTCTCGCCAATGAATGCAGTGCTCATGAAATTGACCGCCAGTACCACCACAATAACGCCGATCAGGTTGGATTCCAACTCCTCTATACTATCGATCTTCAGCCATTCTGGAAACTTAATATCCTGGATGAAGAGCTGGTAGAAGCCCGCGGCTGTGATGTACAGCACTGTCCCCACCAGGAAAGTGTGCACGAATTCCACCACTTCGATGGTTACAAGCGTAATATCCGCCTTAGCTGTTTCGTTACCAATACCGCCTGCTATGCTTACGAGCAGCTCAAGGAGCATCTTGAGCAAACCAATGCCGCCCAGGATGAAGAAGAAGGAAGCCGCGATGGCAAGCCCAATGATGGGTAGAATAATCAGGTATCTTGTTCCACCAAGAAAACGTTGCACGATTTTTATCCTTTTTTCTTTTTATTTTTTAATATATGCCCACCCTGGTTGGCGTTCCCGTCCTCGATCTTGGTATCTTGCACAGCCTGGTTGGTAACCTCGTTTTTCATTTTGACGTTCAGATCGTATGTATTGAAAGGCATATCGATGCCCGCCTCATCTAAGGCCGTCTCCAGGGCAGCGTTCACTTCATCGAGCACAGAATTCTGATTTTTGTAACTGCCGATCCACCACTGCACGCGCACCAGCCGGGTTGAATCGCCAAACTTAAGGAAGAATACCTGCACCGGTTTGTCGGGCAGCACGCCATCAACGCCGCGCACCGCTTTTTTAATCACTCTGCGCATATGGTCCAAGTCTGATCCATAGGCGACACCGATCTCGGTAGAAACGCGGTATCTGGGATCCGGATAGGTGTAATTAATCACCTGGCTTTCGTTGATATCGGAATTGGGAATGATCACTTCACGGTTATCCCCTGTGCGGATGCGGGTGGTGCGTGTTCCGATCTCCAAAACAGTCCCCCAGGTGTCCAACTGCTTTATCAGGATGGCGTCACCTACCCGGAAAGGTTGGTCTAAAAGGATAATGAAACCGGCCACGACATCGGATATGATGTCCTTGGTCCCCATATAGATAACTGCGCCAGAGACCAGCAGAGCAATCGTCAGGGAGTTGGCGCCGATCCCAAAGTGAGACAGCCCGAAGCTGGCTGCAATAATCAGCACAACCAGGTCACTGATGCGCTGGACCGCATTCATGGCAGGATTTAGTTTGTCCTGATCCCCTTTTTTGTCATGGGCAGCTTGATAGCGATGGAGGTATAAGCTGATCAGCCGTGTGGCGATGATCGAAATGAGCACCAGTCCCAGCACGTAGAAGATATCGTCGAATACCGTCCTCAACTCTTCACTGAGGAAATCCAGGCGCAGGACTGCTAAACGGGTAAAAATGACCAGCAGCAGCAATTTTACATCCGGTGCGAGCTGCTTGAGCGTTTCTTCATCGATCTGCCTTGAGGCGCGGTGAGAGATCCATTTCAAAAACCAGACAAGCAGTTTGTAACCCAGGAAATATCCAGCAACAACTATCAGCGCTGAAAATGCCAGGTTGAGCCAGTCATCGACCGTCAAACCCAGGAAGCTCTTACCAGCCAAGCCCAAGGAAGTCGTCAGTTCATCGATCTCCCGGTCGACTATACCGGGGGTCGGTGTGGGGACCGCTGTCCGGGCAGCGACTGCCTCGACAACATCGTCAGGCGCTGTCTCGCTTCCATCATCGGCAGGCGCTGCCTCGCTGCCATCATCGGCGGGCGCGCTGGTGGCTTCGGGCGGCGGTGGAGCGCTGGTCGTATCTGGAGCCGCAGTTGCGGAAGCTGTTGCGGTCACTGACACGTCCGGAGCGGGCGTCTCCGTCCCGCAGGTAGACACCAGCATGGCGAATAACATCCAGATAAGAACAACAACCAGCTTGAGAACGATATTTTGTTTCATGGGTTTGATGCACACTCTTTTCAAAATCACGCCTGGGTCTGCGGAGATTCACCGTGAAGTCGGACCAGCCAATCCTTACAAAGCCGGTACACGCTGGCAGCTCCATTTAGTTCTGCATCCGTTTCCAACTCAACTGGATGCATAATAAAAGGCTGGCTCTGGATCCCGCCCAGACCGCCGTGAAAGCCAATCAACTCTTCAAAAGCGCAGCCTTCATCCAATTCCGGGTTGTAGAAACTGTTTACCAGGATATCAGGGCAATTGGAGAAGCTGTCTGTCCGGCGCAGGTGTTCAGCCGCGTTAGGTCCGAAGTGGACCAGCGGGTTCTCGCCTTCAACACGGTCATCCTCCAAAAAGTAGATTCCGTTTGCGCCTATCACCAGCGGTCCCTTCTGCTGCGATCGCACCATGATGAAGCCGATGCCTTCGTGCTGCGCCAATCCGGGTACTACCGCTGGAAAGACATCTTCGATCTCTTCAAGACTCATGCGCATTGGGTATTGGGTAAACGACACCAAACCCAGATTTCCTGAAGCCAGCGCATAAACGGACGGATGTTCCTGTTCATCTCCAGCATGTTTTCCGTTTCCTTTACCGGTACCCTTCTCTTCAGTACTCGATGAACCATTGGTTCCCTTCGTTTGCTGTCTAACGAAACCTGCAGCCGCTTTTGTAACGCCAGATTTTTCGTTATTGATAATATCACTTAAAAAGACGTCTAAATGACCCTCGCTCTCACTTCCCATTCCCCAGCCGCCAACTTCTATTTCTTCGGTCATCAAATGCTGGACATACTGCTGCAAAGTCATGCCGTAGCGCTGCAAAAATGTGGCTCCGCTGCTCTGTCCATGATCCGAGAGCACAACCAGATGATAGGGTCGCGGAGCATCCGGTATGGCGTTCGCCAGACGACCAAACTGTTTGTCGATCTTATGCAGGATGTCAAACACACCGGGATCGAGAATGCCAGAGTGATGGGCGACCTCATCGTAACCCACAAAAGTAGCGTAAGCCGAAGATCTGCCTGAAAAAATATCCCCCAGCAGGGTGTCAATGTTTAAATCCAGCATGAGCACTGTCATAGCCGCCCGGATAAGTGGATAATAACCTCCCCGGTGGTGCTTATCCAGAATGGGCTGCACGTTATTATTTCTAGCCCAGCGGAACTGGCGCTTCTCCAGGATGATGTCCCAAATGAAGCGCAGCAAAGTGCGGGTTGAATTATAAGGATTAGCGAAATAAGCCTGAAAATTAGATATGTGATGCTTGCTGCGATCTGTAATCGCACTGGCGGTGGTCATAACAGATTTCGCATCACCGGTGAACAGGTTCCCCCGGCTGGCGCCGTCTTCACTCAACAAACCGTTTCCATCAGAGCACTCCTTTTCGATTTCTGGCAAAATTCTGGGGTTGCTGGAGGCAACAACCTCACCGCGCTCTTTGTCGTACCAGCGGAATGCAGGGATATTCGTATTGTTTCCATGCAGTATGCCCGCCTGGCTGGCTGAGGTTTGAGAAGAAGTGTCAGTCTCCCAACCAGATATCACATGACTGCCGCTCTCCAACCATCCCGCTAAAGTTGGCATATACCCGTCTCGAATGGCTTTCTCCAGGATAGGTCGCGCCAGCCCGTCAATTTCTAAAAAGAATACCCCGGGCACCTCGGTGGGCTGCGGTTTGGCGATGCGTTTCATTTTCCTTTTAACCTGGTTGCGGCGGAAGGAGGTGTCATCGTCAATCGTCAGCAGGCTGCTGAGGATCAGAGTGATAGCGGTCATTCCCAGAGCCAACCAGAAGGCTGGCCAATAGCCTGTTACACTGAAACCAGGTACAACCTTTGCCGCCAGCCAAACAATAAAACCGTTGAGAAGCAGGGCGACCAGACCCAGGGTCAG
>CBFDCK010000216.1:0-4066 GCA_965603285.1 uncultured bacterium | reverse complement strand
GAGGGTCGCCTTTCAAAACCCCGCCCGAATCTGGTGTGGGCTTTACGGCGTGCTGAAATCTGGTTCGCGCCGAGCGACGGGAATTACAGAAAAACCCGCAGGGTTATTTCACGCCGTTTCCGTCGCTTGAGGCGACACATAACAGGCTCACTATAATGATAGGCAAGGAGAACTAGATTGGGACTTTCTCAGCTAAACAGCACAGGTCATCGATCTCAAAGAAATTAGATGCGAACAGGTCAAAATCCAGCCAAATCAATAAAGCATGTTGCACAGCCTGAACAGGTCACTGTAGCTGTCGTTACTTATATTCCCTTTCTGAGCGGCTACTACACCGAAAGCCTGGATGTGCTCAAGGTCTGTCTAGAAAGTTTATGGCGTAACACAGACATGCCTTATGATCTGGTGGTATTTGATAACGCGAGCTGTTCCGAAGTGCGTGATTACCTGATGCAATCCCACGCTAGTGACCGCATACAATACCTCCTGCTTTCAGAAAGGAACATTGGTAAAGGAGGCGCGTGGAACTTTGTTTTTGGGGGCGCACCCGGCGAATATATCGCCTACAGCGACGGCGATATTTATTTCTACCCCGGTTGGCTGTCTGCGCAGGTTGGTGTATTGGAAACACTTCCAAATATTGGGATGGTAACAGGTATTCCAATGTGGAGCCCGGAGGAATTTTCGACCAGCACAATAAAGTGGGCGGAGGAAAATCCGGATGCCGATCTGGAGCGAGGGGGACTGCTCTCCTGGGAGGATTATTGGAAACACGCTCGCAGCCTTGGTCACACGCGGGAGAAAGCCCGGGAACATTATTCGACATGTCAAGAATTCAGGTTTAAATATCAGGGGCAGAAGTATTTCATTGGTGCCGGTCACTTCCAATTTATGGCTCGCCGCCGGGTCTTACAAAGCGTCCTGCCAATCCCCTCCCAACGCCCAATGGGTCAAGTCCGCCAACTTGACATCGCCTTGAACGACAAAGGCTACCTGCGTTTGTCCACACAGGATTGGTGGGTACAACACATAGGGAATACTCTATCAACCGAATTCCTGGAAAGCAGCGCTAACTGGAGAACACAACCTCAATTTGAGACAAAAAAAAAGCTCCTCCTGAATGATGCTGTGCCTAAAAACAAATCCGGCTTTTGGCGATTACCTCCTGTACGAAAGTTCCTGCAGTGGACTCACGGAAAATCATTTGAAATCCTGTACAGGAATTAAAAATCATCCTTAGCAATAACATCACAACTTAAAAATCAATGGGTAAACGAGTATTTATCAGTGCTGACCACGGACTGGCAATTGTCTACTTCTTGCAAAGCGACATCGTACCCACACTTATAGAATCTGACGTAGAAGTATTCTTATTGACTGACGATGCCATTCGGGATCAAATCGAACAGCGCTTCGGTCGCCCCGGACTTGTGATCGAAGGTCTGCGTCTTAACCAAGCGCACGCATATTTTCAGAAGGTGGACAATTCCGCACAATGGTGGCTCGATTTTCTCCGCCGGGCAGGAGCTTCAAACCGCATCAACTCGCAAGCAGTTGACAGCCACATCAATCAAGTAGAAGCTGAAGCCCACGCCCGAAGGAAAAAGCTGTTCCCTTTGATGAAAGGCGTGGTCTGGATACTGCGTCATTCGCGTTTTGCAAGACAAGCACTTGTGCGCAGCCAAAATCGTTATACACCCAGTATCTACCAGGATTTGTTTGAATGCTACCGACCCGACCTAGTGCTTGCCAGCACTCCCGGATGGCGCTGGGACCGCTATCTTCTACGCGAAGCAGCAGCACTAGGCATCCCAACAGGGGCTGTCATCGTGGGATGGGATAACACGAGCAGCTACAGCTTACCTGGTGCCCCAGTTGATTGGATCACTTGTTGGTCAGATATACAAAAAGAGGAATTGATTCTGGGCTCGGACTGGTTACCCAGGGATATCAATATTGGTGGGATTCCCTCCTACGACGGCTACTTCCGGCATGAATGGATGATGCCGCGCGACGAGTATTTTCGCCTCCACAACCTGGATTCAAATAGAAAGCTGATCTCCTACGCCTGCAGCTTTATATCCTTCTCCCCCAATATTCAAAACATAGAAGCACTTGCTCGTCTGGTTTCATCAGACGCTTTATATAAACCATCGCAGTTGCTTATCCGCTACCACCCCAACCATTTCCTTGATACACCTCGCTTTGTAGAAGAACGCCAGCAAATCCAGCAGTTGGCAAGCGAATCGCCCCTCGTTCACGTGGTTGAGCCAGTGCCCTTGGGCGGGTCGTTGGGCTATTATTCAGGTGAGGATATGCCCGAAAAATCGTCCATGATGGCGCATTCAGACGTGTTTACTACTGTATATTCCACCATGGTAGTAGAAGCTACCATCCACAATCATCCTGTAGTCAGCGTTTGTATTGATTCGCCCACAGGATGGCCGGGTAAATACACCTTGCCGCTATCCAAAATCGGCGGTTGGCCCACCCATTCCCGATTCCGCGAATCCGGTGCTGGTCGTGAAGCATTAAATGAGGTTCAATTGGAACAAGCGATCAACTATTACTTAGAAAACCCCAATGCAGACCTGCTTTCTCGGCAGACATTTATCGAACGGGAGTGCACATACACAGATAGCAGTGCCGGTAAGCATACCGCGGATTTTCTGCTCTCGAAATTGACTAACAACCATGGGAATTAGCTCAAAACATCGCCTGACTGCAGCCGCTCGAGTTCTACTTGACAGAAAAACGCCTCCTTCCGCTCGAAGCGATCTATATACAGGTGATGTTCCAGCAATCTCGCCCGAAGAAGTCGCCGAAGCAAAGGAATTCTTCCCCCTGGATAAATTTTTTATCTTCGGACACGCCCGCTCAGGTACTACTCTCTTGACGAGATTAATTCGCCTTCATCCCGAAGTTCACTGTAATTATCAAGGGCATTTCTTCACACGTCCCCCCCTGCTTCAGTCACTGGTCGCTGACCATGAGATAAAAGGGTGGCTTACCCGGCGCAGCAACCGCTGGAATCACGGCAAGGACCTCTCTCCGGTCATTCTAAGAGCCGCGGTTGATTTTATTCTGGAAAGGGATGCACGGCGGGAAGGGAAGACTATAGTCGGAGATAAAAGTCCCAGCAGCCTGTTGAACGGTAAAGCCGTTCAACTTATGCACAAGGTTTATCCAGATGCCAGTTTGATTTATATCATTCGCGACGGGCGTGACGCCGTGGTTTCACACCGCTTTCAAACATTTATCGATGGTACGCAGCATCTTTCCAAAGAGGACTGGCGAATCCGCCAGGCATTCACAGGGAAAGCAGATCCATTTATAGAAGGCGAACGTTCGATTTTCACCGAGAAAGGTATCCGCCGCGCCGCACACGGCTGGGTGCAAAACGTACAGGAAACGGACGAAATGGGTAAAGCGCTGTATGATGAAAGGTATATCACCCTCCGCTTTGAGGATTTGTTGGAGAGCCCCTGGGACGAGATTCAGCGATTGTGGGACTTTCTAGGTGCCAGCACAGAAGTGACCGGGCTTGAAGATACTCTTCAAGAAGAGTTAGGAAAAAATCCTGATGCGGATTGGCAACACGAGAAAGCCGGTGATATCGCGCGCTTTGTGCACAAAGGTGAGCCCGGATACTGGCAAGAGGTTTTTACTCCTCACGATCGGGAAATTTTTGAAGAAATCGCCGGCGAAACTCTGGCAGCCTGGGATTACACATTATGAAATTCCTGATTGCCGGTCTAGGTTCCATCGGGCGGCGCCATTTAGACAACCTGCTCACCCTGGGTCAAAAAGATGTATTGCTTTACCGGACACATCACAGTACGCTTCCAGATGCTGACACATACGACTTCCCAGTCGAAACAGACCTACAGGCTGCGCTCGATCATAACCCTGACTCAGTGATCGTATCAAACCCCACAGCATTACACCTGGATGTAGCGATTCCTTCCGCCGAGGCAGGTTGCCATCTCTTCCTGGAAAAGCCAATTTCTAATTCGATGGACCGGATCGATGTCCTTAAGAAAGCCGTCAAACGTGGAGGCGGGCA
>CBFDCK010000215.1:0-4142 GCA_965603285.1 uncultured bacterium | reverse complement strand
CCAGAACAGCCAGCCTGGGTCCGACAAACAACAGGGCAGTAATTGTGCAGCACATGGTAAACCTCCTCTAATTTAATAATTTGTTCAAATTACAGACGATTGATAAACACCTTTTCAGATTGAAGTTGTTGATATTTGTACCATTTACATCTCTCCTTTTCGATTGTTATGCATGGGTTGAATGTTAGGCTGGAGCAGGATACCCTGATGGTAAGAAAAAAACACCAGGGTATTATCTTTAATAATCGTCGTCCTCCATCCAGGTATCTGCTATCAGGGCTGCAACAGCTTCTGCGTTTGCTTCATCGATTAATTCGGCTGCCAGCAGGGCTGCAGCGGCATCTGTGTAGGCGGCATCGATCACCGCTTCGGCTTCGGCGATGATTTCTTCGTCTTCGTCGATTGCATCCAGGGCTTCATCGACGATTTCCAGATCCTGCTCTTCGCTTTCATAGTCACCGACAGCCTCATCCTCGACCGCATATTCCGCAGCGACTTCGATCACATCTTCCTGATCCATCTCATCCAGGATGGCCTCAACTTCCAGCTCTTCGGCAGCATCTACAATTAAGGCATCCTGTAGCACTATTACGGCTGCATCGATATCAGCGTCCGTCATGTATCCTGCGTTCATCAATGCGCTTACTACTTCATCGTACTTTGTCATCTCGGTCTCCTTTTTTTACTATTTCTGTATGGTTGTCGAAAAATATCTGCAGCCCCAGTAAGCCATTACTGAGACCCTTCCATGGAATCCTTCAGGTCTGCCTCCAACACTTTCAAACGTTCTTTGGTTTCTTCGAGACTTGCCTGAAGCTTAGGCAGTTCTTCTTCTGCCTTAGCCCGGATATCAGCCCGCAGCTGCTCGCCGCTCTCTGGCGCCAGCAGCAGGGCAACGCTTGCGCCGACCAATACACCTGTTCCAAAAATGATCAACTCTTTCACTGTGGTTCACCTCCGATTATTAATGGTCTCATCCCGGTTAATTTTCGTTTGACCCCTGTCTGAAGACATAACTTGGGGTGGCAATCCTTTGCTGGCGAGTTAAATATCTTACGATGGAACAAAGTGTTCTTTCAATTGCTGCTCCTATTCATCGGGCAGATTGGTGTAAAAGACATCAAACTTCAGCCCGCTGTTCTTGGCAGCCTCCGTCACTTTGTTCTTTACCGCATCGCTGGTCATCAAGAAGAGCGCCGAAATGCCTTTAGTGACCTTGTCCTGCGCCTCTTTGATGAAGTCCTTGTCGATGCCGTAGTTAAAGTAGTGACCCGTTTTTTATTTATATTTAGACCCAACAGGCATCCAACTGGGCTGTCTGCTGGGTCTGTTCCCAGATTTAATATGGTTCTCTTGCTGCTGCAGCAGTATTAATCGCTGCCGCTGTCATCACCACTGTCATCTGTGGTTCCAGCAGCCACTTCACTCGCTGCAGCCACATCGCCAGATGAGTCGGCAGCAACAGCAGTCTGTCCAGCGACCACGTTTCCATCCGCGTCGGTTGCCGCGCCTGCCGTGTACTGGGCGATCTGACCCGAGAGCTCATCGCCCACGGTCAGGGTGACCACATTGGCGCTGTAGCCGGACATGCTGTTAACGGCGTCTTCGCTGTAGGTGTCTTCCAGCAGCAGCAGGAAGGCCGAGCTGTCGGGTGACATGGCATCGCCGATCTCTTCCAAATCATCCTTCGGGATGGCGCGGTCTAAATGACCAGCCACCCCGCCGACAGCAGCGCCACTGGCTGCCAGAGCCAACACGCCCACGGGACCGCCGATCAGACCCAGCAGACCACCCACGGCTCCACCAATGACCGCACCCCAAACACCATGACCTGGTTCGTGGATGTGCACCTTGCCTTTGGGGTCCTGCTCGACAATGGCTTGAGCCACTATTTCATAACCGTCCAGCGCGCCGGAGGACTTGATGTCCTTGACCGTCTGGTTGGCTGTGTCCTGTCCGTCAAAGTTAAAGGCCAGGATATTATATACTGCTGAACTATCGTTACTCATTTTTTATCTCCTTGTATATATTGGATTTTTATGTAAGTGGACATTTGTTCGCCTCAGAAATTGATAACAGGATCATTTCATTTCATTGCCGAATCCTTCCACTGCATCCAATATAACGGTCACATTGGGTAGATGTCATTACCAATTTTGGTTATCTTGGTTGGGTATTTTTCGTAGGGGGGTTGTGTTACCCACCAAAAACGTAGGGCGGGTATGTTGCCCGCCAATAACGTAGGGCGGGTATGTTACCCGCCAATAACGTAGGGGGGTTGTGTTACCCGCCGAAAACGTAGGGCGGGTATGTTACCCGCCGAAAACGATATTACTGATTTATGATCATTCTGACGCCGAGAGTTGGGATTGTTCTTCATCCTTTTGGTAAGGCTCTGATCCACTGCCCATCAAATAGGCAACCCAACGCGTATCCTCGCGGCTGTCAAAAATTGCCTGGACGACCATCGACATCGGCACAGCCAGGATGGCCCCGATAGGACCCAGCACCCAGGCCCATATGATCAGGGAAATGAAGGTCACGGCAACCGAGATATTTACCCCTTCCTCAATGAAGCGCGGTTTTATAACATTATCAACCAGGAAATTGATCAGAATGAATGCCACGATCACAATCAGCATCTGCTGTGGGCCAAACTGCAGCAGCGCCATAATGGCAGGAGGAATGACCGAAATGAGGAAGCCGATGCTGGGGATAAAGCTCATGAAAAAGGACAGCAGACCCCACAATATCGCAAATTCAATGCCGAGGGCATAGAGCAGTATGGTGTTAAGCACCCCTGCCAGTGCTCCCACCCCGGCGTTGATGACCATGTATTGGCGCATGCCCTTGTTGAGATTTAAAATCCACTTGAGACCCGGGTCACTTTCGTCGGTGAGGCTTTCGATCTTTTTCGGCATAACGGTGGCTTCCACCAGGAAGAAAATGCCGACCATAAGTATCGTGACCCAGTTGGAAAGCCCGGATACGATCCCACCCGCGAAACCGGCTGCATACCCCAGCAGACTCATCGTTAGCGAAGAATCCTCAGATGTTAAGTCTTCTTGTTCTATACCCAGGTTGTCCACAACACCCCCCACCTGCTGCTCCATCTCATCGATGCGACCCTGGTAGGATGAAATCGTTTCAGAAAAGTTTGAAAGAGACATGCTGACCAGCCAGACGATCAACACCACGATAACCAGATCGATGAGTATGGTTATGATCAACGCCAATCCGCCTGAGAGACCTTTTTCCATGAACCAGTACAGAAAGGGTGTGGTGCAGATGGCGAGTACAAAAGCCAGTATTATTGGCGCCAGAATTTCGCTGGCTTCACGCATGGCTAACAGCAATATCGCAACGCCGGCTAACATTATTACTGCTTTATACATTGGGGTTGAGCCTGTTCCAGAATTCATGTTTATCCTCCGTGTGTTATCTAAATAATCCGAATAAAGAAGTTTCAGCTATGCACTGATTGAACAAATTTTGCATCGCCTCGGGTTATAAATGCTCCCTTTTCCAGTCTGCAAACATTATGGACGTTATCTGGATATTTTTCTGATCTCATGTTCGGTTACGTATTTAATAACCTCAGCCTTGGTGATGGGATCCAATTCGTCCAACTGGGCCACGATCTTGTCACCAGTCATACTCACCCGCTCCTGGTGCTGCTTCAGGTAAAGGTCCATCCCGCCCACCATCAAACCAACCGGCAGGATCCAGACAAATAAGCTCCGGCTTTTCTTAAGCATCAAGTAGAGTGACAATAATGCCCCAGCGCCAAAAAGAACACCGGCCATCTGCGATTTATCGTTCGATAATTGTTTTGCGTTACCTTCGGGGTTATTTTTCATTTGAACCTTCTTTTGTATGAATTAATAAAAATCGTGCTCCCAAAAAGATATGGTTTCCTTTTTCCTTGTCCCCAATATATACGATGGGTTGGGTAGATGTCATTACCCATATTGGTTATCCGGGTTGGGTATTTTTGGGAAAAAATTGCCGCTTTCGTCGGTAGGGCGAGTATGTTACCTGCCAAACACGTAGGGCGGGTATGTTACCCGCCGAAGATGGTTATTCAATTTCCATCCCTCTGATTGTTGCTGGTTCCCCAAAATCCCCCCAGCCCTCGGAAA
>CBFDCK010000214.1:0-4164 GCA_965603285.1 uncultured bacterium | reverse complement strand
TGGATAGTTCAACGAAGCGCGATCCCCGGATTCCGTTTGCAACCAGGTGACCGTGGTCGACCGGGACCATCCTGTCGTCGGCGGCGTGCACAACCAGCGTCGGGGCTGTGATTTTTTCCAGGGGATATGGATCCATAGTTTTGATTTGTTCGAAATCGTTGAGCATGCCCAGATATTTGCTGGATAAGGGCTGCAGGGTCGCCATGAACCTTCGGACCCAAGATTTTTGAGCGGGGCTGAGCCGGGCACACACTTTGGGGGTCACGCCGAACATCGATAGCAGGACCGGTCGCATGAGAGTGGACAGCAGCCAGCCGCGGAATTCATTACCCAACAGCCATCTGAGTGCACACGAGTGCATGTCAATCTCAATCGGATTTCGGTGGCTGACGGCTGAAACCATTAAAAGAGCGCTGCAGCGTTCCGGATGTCGTATGGCGAACTGCAGCGAAGAAGGTCCACCAGCCGAGATTCCAATTATTGCCGCCTCAGGAATTTCCAGCGCATCGAGTAGGGCTGCATATGCGTCCGCCTGGGCAGCTGGGGAGGAGTCTTCCGCTATTGGTGTGCCCAGATAACCGCTGCGTGACATGGCAATGGTGAGATAATCATTCCCCCCGATCTGGGCAGTCAGCAAGCTCTGATCGTAGCCTCCACCGGCGCCGTGTACGACCAGCACCGGGGGACCTTTTCCGGTCAGGGCATATTCGACCGGACCACTGGTGGTTTCGATGATCTGGCTTCCACTCATTACACGTTCACGCGCCGCCATCAGTTCGTTCGTGTAACGCTGGTAAGTGCGAATCGCTAGCACACCGGCTGCAGATCCGGCGGCGCCTGCGATAAGCCATTTTCCATTTTTCATATCCATTCTCCTTAGCTACTTTCCATGTTTCTAAAGCTGGATTTCTAATTTTCCGTTCTCCACCTTGACCGGATATTGGGTGATGGGCTTTTCAGAAGACCCGGAGAGCACTTTCCCGTCGTAGTCATAAGCCGACTTACCTATGCTGCAGCACTGGACGGTTTCAGTTCCAGGAACGGGATCAAGTTTTCGTCCAGCGTGTTCGCAGTGGTTGCGGAACGCCCGGTAGCCGCCCTTCCCGTCCTGGAAGACCAGCACCTTCACTGGTATGTCACCATCTTCGACCTGGATCGCCCCCCAGGGTTCAGAGAGCTCTGGGGCTCGATTAAGATCGATGGTCAATTTATCGTCTTTATAAACCCAACAACCCGCCTCGGCGGGTGGTTTTGTGGCGGGGATACCAAATATGCGTTGAAAGATATTGCGCTTGAGAGTTTTTGTGGTCATACGACTGCCTCCTTTTTTTTATGAGACCATTGGTTGACTATGATCTCGGACTTCTAAGCCCATGCGCTCCATGTCGTTCATGAAGCGTTCGGGTTCAACTACGAGTGCCTGGAGCCATAGACCCGGCTTACGGATTGAGCCGTCGAGATACTGCAGCAGACAAGCCGCGACCGGAATAGCTGTGATCATATAGCCGTCTTCGTGACAGATTATGACAGCGAGCGATTTCTGCTCGCCGCCTTGAATGCCTCTGGCTTCCAATTTTAACAGAGTTCCGTATGGAGGTTTGGAAAAATTATCCAACCCCCAGCGCATAAGGGATGCCCCTATTTCTACACCACGCTGCGGTGATATCTTCACCATGACCATCACCAGGGGTGAGATAAACCAATCGACGAACCAGTTGAAGCCTCCCACGAAGAAGCCGGTTTCTTCTAAACCCGGATACAAATCGGGAATTGGGCGCATCTCCTCCAGGAACATTGGGATGCAGTACTGCCTGCCAAACTCCCTGTCGAAATCCATCCACTTGGGAATGATCCAGCTTAACATCCCAGCACTCTTCCATTCTCCGTCTTGGTAGCTCAGGTTTTGGAAGTCTACGAACTCGCTCACAAGTTCTTCCACCGTTGACCGGCTTACGTCCAGGCTGCTCCAATCGATCTTGATCACGCTGCCAACGTTGGCGCTTTCCATGTGGTCAAATTGAGGCGCGGCGTAGCGGATCATGGTTGCCGGTAAACCGGGGTGGAAGCCGCCCTCGGTGATGAAGCATCTCCCGGCGCTTTCGATCTCCTTTGCGAGCGATTTCAACACATCGGTCTTGTGGGTCGAATATAGGACGTCGTAATAATCGACGCCCACCTCCAGTGCGGCCGCGGCGACCTGACCGGAGAATTGCGAGGTGCTGGACACCACCAGCAGTAGGTCGATGTTTATGAGCGCCGGCTTCAAGCTGTCTGGTTTGGAGGCATCAGCATAAACGCTCGAAACCCGTTGACCGTCAAAACGTGTGTTCAGTTCAGCCGCAGCACTCTCCGCTTTAAGTACGTTTCGTCCAGCCAGTACTAAATTAACATCTGTTTCTTGAAGCAGCAGTGGTGCAAGAGCGCGGCCTGTGTTTCCATATCCGCCCAATAATAGTATTCTTGTATTTTTCATTGGCAAAATCTTAAAGCATCACTTTTCGGATGCCGCATCATTTTTCGGGATGCGGCATCCGTTCCTAAGCATCCTTTTCTTTTATGTGAAGGCGCAAGCACGGCGGCTCAGAAATCGTGAGCTTGCGCATTCCAAAATTTCAGTTTGATCTCAACACTACCAGCAGCTTACGACCGCGGCTCTTCATAGCCGGGCTGCCGGTTCGGGTTTGTTCTTCGAGGATCTGCGTGACTTGTGGGATGAGCTCAGCGTGCTGCTGAGCTAGATCAGCCAGCGCTTGCATGCTGAACGTCTTGACGATTTTACTGTCATCGTCGAGATAACCGATCAGGATATTGAAGACCTCGTTTACTTCGGTCTCTCTTAGCTCAAGACGTGGGACCATTTGAGCCACATGCCAGCGCACCTCTTGCTGGTCGATGGGAGATACCTCCTCGATGATGGTCGTTTTGTAAGGCTCAAGAAACTCGGGATAAAGCGCAGTGATCTTTTCCACCGCATCGGCAGAGCGCATCCTCACGAGTGGGTCGTCATGCCGCATGCCAGAGAAGAGGTCATCGAAAAGAGTAGTGTTATCGAGCACCTCGGCGACCACTTCGTCGGATCTACCTGTTGAGCGCCGGTCGCCGCCTTTCAGTTTGTCGAGAATATCGCTCACTTTGGGTTCCTCCAGCGGGCAGATTTTAATCTTCCCCGCTGATTACATAAGGCTTGTTATCGACCGGGGTAAAAATATTCTACATGGTACCTCTTCCTGGGAAGCTGGGCGGATGACGAAACCTGGTCTGGAAACAGTTGTTAATCGTTTCCCAAATCAGAATCCTCGGCGCTGCCTCCCAGATCGCGGCGCTCCTCTTCCATTTCCATACGCTCACCGCAATTACATGGTCTGCCCTCAAAGCAATCCTGGCAGCAGTACTCGTGCTTGTAGAATTTTCCCGTGGAGGCTTCTCTGCCCGTTTCGATCACCGGCGACCAGGTGATCTCCACCCCGCAGTTATCACAGAAAGTGTCACCTTCGATCTTTGTCATGTCGACCTCTTTTTACGATCAGCACTGAACATTTGGCGTAATGCACCAATTTGCGCGAGACGCTTCCTAACAGCCAGCCGCTCACCTGGGAGAGACCGCGTGATCCGCACACGATCAGGTCAATGTCGTTTTCTTTCACGTAGTTGATTATCTCGGTGGCAGCGTCGCCGCGCATCAGCACGCTGCTGGATTCCAACCCCCCTGATTTCATTGCTTTGACTGCTTCATCGAGAAGCGCCTGTCCCTGGCGTTCTTCCTCTTCCTGCAGGGCTTTTTCGTCTATTGACTCCGTTGGAATGGGGAACAGCACATCGGGACCAACCGTCCAGGTACGGGCGAGCATATCGCTGGTAATCAGGGGCGGCAGGATGTGCATGATGCGAATATCAACCTCTTCCGGTAAAGGAAGCCGCGCTTCGCATTTCGGTCCCATGTCCGCAGTCTCTTTTACGTCAGCGCCCAAGTATACCAGTGCACACTGGCTGTACGCTGATCCGTCGGTTACAACCAGGACACGTCTGGTCCCTAAGTAAGGGGCGCGTACGACCATCACCGGGCAGCAGGAGTACTCCACAACCTGCTGAGCCACGCCGCCCAGGAGAATGCCTAGCGTCGCCCGTAGCCCCTTGGCGCCTAGCACAACCAGATCTGGCTTGTGA
>CBFDCK010000213.1:0-4167 GCA_965603285.1 uncultured bacterium | reverse complement strand
ATTGGTCGATCCAGAGGAATTAGGACTTCAGGCCGCACGGCTGCTTCAGGCTGAAGGATGTCTGCCTCAAAATTCTCAACCCGCTCCTCGATTGTATTCAAAGCTTCCGTTGGCTGGCGGAGGCGGGTTAGTTCCCGCTTGACCTTTTCAACCTCTGTTTTTATTTCCTGGACCTGGGTTTCTGACTCTAAACGCGCATCTTCTAATATCTGAAGACGTTCGTCTTCGATCCCCGCCAGGTGTTCGACCAGCTCTGACTGTAGCGCTTCAGATTCCTGGCGAGATTCCTCCGCCGCAGAACGCGATTGGTGCGCCAGCTCTCGCTGCTGCTGGATTTCATCGAGCAGGTCATCGGCTCTAATATCCTCCGCCCGAATCTCTGATCGAGCGGTACGGATGATCGATTCGGGCAAACCCAGGCGTTCAGCGATCGCCATGGCATTGGAACGACCAGGCAGTCCGATCGTCAAACGGTATGTGGGACGCAGGGTCAGGAGGTCAAATTCTACACTTGCGTTATCAACTCCTGAGGTGGCATGGGCGAAAGCTTTAAGCTCAGGGTGATGCGTGCTGACCAGGGTGGTGATACCCTGACTCAAAATATGGGTCAGCAGAGCGCGCGCCAGGGCAGCCCCTTCCTGCGGATCGGTGCCCGCTCCAAGCTCGTCGAGGATCACTAATGACTTGCTGTCCGCTTGCGCAAGAATTCGGATGATATTGGTGATGTGAGACGAGAAAGTAGAGAGCGATTGCTCGATGGATTGCTCATCGCCTATGTCGGCATAAATTGCATCAAAGAGGCTGATCTCGGACCCTTTTAGAGCCGGGAGATGGAGACCTGACTGAGCCATTAACGCCAATAAACCGACCGTTTTGAGTACGACCGTCTTCCCGCCGGTATTCGGTCCAGTGATGACCAGCGCATACGTCTCTGGAGATATTTCCACATCTATCGCAACCACTGTCTCAGGATCCAACAAGGGGTGGCGAGCCTGGTAAAGTTTCATAACCGTGCCGGGATGTTGGGTTTTACCTCTATTTTTAATTACCCGTAGGACTGGTTCACTGGCCTGGATTTCAACGGCGTATTTCGCCTTCGCGAGGGCAAGGTCCAACTCGGCGATGATCTCAACCGCCTGCAGCAGATCATTTGAGTAAAACCCGACCTGCTGCGATAATGCTGCCTGAATCCTGCGTTCCTCGTCCCGTTCAGCCAGATGAAGCTCTCGGTACTGGTTGTTTAAATCGACAACCGTGAGCGGTTCGACGAAAATCGTAGCCCCTGAAGAAGACTGGTCATGAACAATGGATTTTATGCGCCCCTTGAATTCTGCCCGCAGGGGCAGCACATAGCGACCATCACGTTGGGTGATCAATGTCTCCTGCAACAAGGGAGCCACATCCGGATTGTTGACCATCTTCTGCAGCTTGGACAAAAGGCGATCATGGACGACTCGCAGATCGCGTCGGATTGAAGCCAGTTTCTCGGAAGCAGAATCAAGTATGTCTCCCCGATCGGAAATGGCGCTCGAGATCGCATCTATGATACCGAGCGGCGGCGGCAGCTGCGCGGCGATGTCCGCTAGTCTTGGATACTCTTGACTGGAGCGTTCAAACATACGACCCAGTTTGCGGGCTGAGATCAATGTGAATTTGATATCCAGTAGTTCGTTCGGCGCTAGCACTCCCCCATGTACCGCAAGGTCGATATCAGATCGGATATCGCGCGCCCCACCGATTGAAATCTCGGTGTGGTTTGCCAATACCTCCACCGCTTCACGCGTTTCCGCCAGGAGGCGACGGGCTTCGATTATATCCCCTGTTGGACGGACATTAAGCGCCTTTTCCTCTGAGACGGGAAATTCACAATACCCGCCGACAAGCTCGAGGATCTTGAAATATTCCAGGATGCGTATTGATTTTTCGTCCATTATCATCAAGGTGCCCGGCACTTTTCCATAATTTTTCGAGTGCCGGGCACCTGCTATTTAGTTACTCTCAGGCGCCTGGCACTTCCTCGCTTTTCCACGTGCCGGGCACCTATTATATTATTTAGTCGTGTTATTGTAAAACCAATTGTAGCTGTAATAGCCCGTCGGTGGGTTTTGGGTGCGAATTGCAACCTTGTAAGAGCCTCGCAGCGCAGGTGGGATATTGTAGGTCGCCGTCATCGTACCTCCACTGCCTGAATAGAGGTGACCGACATAATAACCGTTCACTGCCCGGGTTCCTATTGGACCCATCAGGACGTCAAAATTAACCTTAGGCGGGAAATTGCGAGTCCGGATGGTTACCGTTTGGTTACGCACGACTCCCTCGATCCAGATGGTCGGGATACCCTTGTATCCATCTGGACGCTGGGGATGGTGTCTCCCGCCATCCCATCGACCAGACGTGTTCTGGAAAGAGCGGTCAACTGAAACGTTCTTTTTAACCTGGGTCAGGCGGATTACGAGCGGCGAATAGCCTCTGAGCTGAGCCGGGATTGGATACCTGGCATTGAAGGAACCACCCGCACCAGTGTCGAGCCTGTCCACTTGAATCAAATTGTGCCATCCTGATTGGGAGTGTCCCATATAGACATCAAAATACACATTGTCCGGGAAATTGTATGTACGGATGGTCACACTCTTATCTGCGACGACATCCGTGACCTTAAAATCCCATTTCGCTGTTTTGGAGTGTGAGGGTGCTGAGGGTTTGGAGCCCATCGTTATGCACAGCTTTTGACCTGCGCTTATACTGCGCGGGTTGCGAAGTTTATTCAATTCCACGAGATCTTGATAGCTGACGCTATAGTGTCTTGCAATCGTATATAAGGATTCCCCTCGCCTCACGACATGCCACTCTGTGCAGTAAGCTGCACTCGCTGGTTGTGCTGAAAATCCCGTCCCGGCGATTAAAAGGATCACTGCCAGGATCAACAGAATTGTTTTCCGTGGTCGAAACATTTTCCTCCTCCTTATTATTTAGAAAAAATTGTTTGTCTTATTTGATTAGCGGCAGATTTGAAGTTGTATCTTTCGAAGTCCAGATGCTCGTGTTAAAGAATTTGCCAGTCCTTAACCATTATACACACATATTTATTTAGAGGACAGTACTGTTTCAGAATTTTCTATATTTCTAGCAATTCATTCCGAATACGATCCTCCAGGCAGTCCATTAACCTCTTCGTGATTGGTCCAGATTTACCATTCCCAATAAGAGTCCGGTCGATTTTCTTGATAGGCAGGATCCCGCGGCTCGAACTGGTGATGAAGGTTTCTTCCAAGTTAGGGATTTCTGTATTCGTTATACTTATAAAAAACACTGGAAGTTCAATTCGAACCGCTTCATCTAGTACCAGCGACCTGGTGATTCCCGAAAGTACACTCTCTTCGTTCGTCCATAATTCTCCTCCCTTTACTGCAAAGAAGTTGCTGGTCAATCCTTCTAATATGCGACCAGCCTCATCAACCATGAGCGCCTCTTCAACCCCGGGTGGCAGTTGTCCCCGAATTTTGTCAGTAACAGGGATCGATGTAGTGAGCTTCGCCTTAGGATTATCCCGCTGCAGCCTGCAAGTGATCACTCGCACACCTGAATGGTATGCACCTGGAGGTGGGGTTTTCAACAACTCTACCATTAAATAGATTTCACCCGGGGCGACTTCCAAATCTAATACCACCCGTATGCGCAAATCCATATCACCCGGATATTCATCGATCACATTACGCAGCACCTCCCGCAAGCGAAGTCGTTCCAATGTCACTGGCTTATGTGCCAGTCTTGCCGTTTCTTCGAGCCGCCTCAGATGATCGTCCAGACGGATGACCTTATTATGATCATAAGTGCGGAAGGTGGTATAGGCGCCGCCTGGGAGATGCGTAGTAACAGCGTCCAGGGTATCCCACCCAACGGGTATTTCAATCTTAATTAATTCGTATTTACTATCCAGATATTCCGCTTTCCATGCCAAAATGTTCACGATGGTCAATTTTACTTTTGATGTTATTAAGCATTCAGGCTTAAATTGGGTTTATTTTTAAAGATTCTTAAGAAATGGGTTATTGTCAAACAATTTTTATGATACTATAATATATTAAAAATTGGTGAGATTCGTTACATGATCTGCTAAAAAGGTGAGTTTTTCAACGGTCACAGCGATGGGTTGTGTCGCGTTGTGCC
>CBFDCK010000212.1:0-4170 GCA_965603285.1 uncultured bacterium | reverse complement strand
AAATCGTGGGTCACGAACAGCGTCGTGATGCCCGTCTCTACCAGCAGAGCCTGAAAATCTTCCAACAACCGGGCGCGGGTGGGCGCATCAAGAGCGCTGAAAGGTTCATCTAGCAGCAGCACCTCCGGCTGTAGGGCAAACGCCCGCGCCAGGCTTACCCGTTGGGCTTCTCCGCCCGAGAGTGTGCGCGCCGGACGTTCTTTCAAGTGATCCACACCCAAGCGCTGCAGCCAATCATTCACACGCCGCGATACTTCCCTACGAGGGAGTTTACGAAAGCGCAGCCCCATCGCGACGTTGCTGAACACGGAGGTGTCCATTAACAGCGGTTCCTGCAATACCAGACCGATCCGCCGCCGGTACTTTAGTTCACTCTCATCTTCCAGGGGCTGACCGCGCAGGGTTATACGCCCGTGTGCAGGCTGCAGCAGCTTACTGAGAACCAGCAGCAGGGTGCTCTTCCCAGCGCCGTTCGGACCGATAACCGCCAACACCTCCCCCTCCAGCACTTCCAAATGATCTACGTCCAGTACAGCACGCTCCCCGCGCCTGACCAGCAGATCGTTCACCTCCAGCAGGACGCCCATCTATCCCTTTGCGCCTCGCTGCTGGATGCCGGTCAACGCCAGGTTCACCAGGTAAGCCAGGAGCAGCAGGATCAGACCCAGCGCGATTGCCATGCCAAATTCACCTCTACCCGTCTCCAACACTGTGGCGGTAGTCAGGACGCGCGTCTGACCCCGGATATTGCCACCCACCATCATCGAGGCTCCCACCTCTGAAATCACGCTCCCGAAGCCAGCCATCAACGCCGCCAACAGCGGCAGGCGCGCCTCCCGCCACAGCGAAACGATCATTTGGAACCGCGAGGCCCCCAAACCCAGCAACTGCAGGCGCAGGCGAGGATCTAACTGCTGCAGTGCCGCGGCGGTCAGCCCGGTGACTACCGGCCCGGCGATGATCGTCTGGGCAATCACCATCGCGGCGGGTGTGTAGATCAGGTGTAGGTCGCCCAATGGTCCGCTGCGCCAGAGGAAGATCGAGACCCACAGCCCGACCACAACCGGTGGTAGGGCCATGCCGGTGTTGATCAGGCCGAGGGAGAAACCACGACCTGTGAACTTCCCCAATGCAAACCAGGTGCCTAGCGGCAGTCCGATGAACAGGCTGATGATAGTCGCTAAGCCGGAGACCTTCAACGAAAGCAGGGTGATCGCCCATACTTCGGGGTCACCGCTAAAAAGCAGGTAAAATGCCTGTTTGATCCCTTCCCAAATTAATTCCACTGTTTATTCAGCTTACTCCAGACCAAGATCAGCGTCTGTCTTATCTGCATCCGGAAAGAACAACGGCTGACCGAACTCCTCCACACCGTACTCCGCGATCACCGCCTGCACTTCTGGCGATATCATGTAATCCGCAAAGGCGCGCCCGCCCTCATTGTTGACATGATCCCACGTCTCGGGATTGACGATCATGACATGATAGACATTCAGCAAAACCGGGTCTCCTTCTGCCAGAATGTCCATATCCAACGTATCGCTGTTGAACAGGTAGGTGGCGCGATCGGTAAGGGTATATGTCCCCTTTTCGGATGCGATTCTCAGCGTAGCGCCCATGCCCTGCCCCGATTCCAGGTACCATTCACCTTCAGGAGCGATCCCGGCATCTTTCCACAGGCTCAATTCTTTCTTGTGGGTGCCGGAATCATCGCCGCGCGAGGTGAACACGGCTTGTGTGGAAGCGATCTGCGCCAGGGTTTCGGCTGCCGATACTGTTCCCTTTATACCTGCGGGGTCATCAGGCGGACCGATGATCACAAAGTCGTTGTGCATCACCAGAAAGCGCTCCGATCCGAAACCGCCGTCCATGAACTCCTTTTCAGCGCCTGGTGCGTGAACTAAAAGCACATCCGCGTCCCCCTGCTCGCCCATCTTGAGCGCTTTTCCAGTACCGACGGCAACGGTCTTAAGCACATAGCCTGTCTGCGCTTCGAAATCCGGAACCAGCACGTCCAGCAAACCAGAATCGCGCGTGCTGGTGGTTGTCGCCAGTATGACATCCTTCACCTCAGGCTCATTTGAGGTCTGGTCTGCGTCTCCCGAACAAGCCGCAAGCGCGGTCGCTAAAATCAGGGACAACGTTACAAAAGTACCAATACGGTTCATGACGCTCACCTCCAGGTTATATGATTGGGTTATGGATTTATCTGTTCGCCGGTATGAGAGGTCTCGTAACCGCCCAACTCATCCAACGTCCGTCGAAACTCTCCACTTACCAGGTAATTAAAGACGCGCATAAGACTCCTATCATCAACTCTTTCTTTTGGGACAACAAGGTCAAAGCGCTCCCGGAATAGCGGTATAAAATCTAATTCAAACTGGCGCGCCGCCGCTAGAAGTCCCAAACCCACATCGGCTGTATCTTGCTGGACTGCCGCTGCAACAGCAGTGTGCATGCGAACCTCGTACTCATACCCACGTAGGCTCTGGGGGGAGATCGACAAATGCTCCAACTGGTGGTCCAGCCACAGGCGCGTGCCCGAACCTCGGTTGCGGTTGACCATAACCAGGTCAGCGCGGGTCAAATCCTCCAGATTTCGGATTTGATGGGGGTTGCCCGGTTGGACGATCAAGCCCTGCTCCCGGTGCGCGAGGGTGATCAGAGTCATTTCCCGGTCCGGAAAGAGATGCTGAATATACGGCAGATTGTATTCGCCGCTTTCGGCATCAAGCAAGTGGCAACCGGCGAGTTGGGCGATTCCCTGGCGTAAGGCAATTAGACCCTCTAGGCTGCCTACAGGAAGCACCAGAAGCTCGACCGCCCCCCGCTTGCGTTGATGGAGATGCTGGGCCAAGCGCTCAAAAGCCATATCGTGGCTCCCAAGAGCGGTGATGATATCCCGGTTGGGACTGTGCGGCAGGATTACCTCATGCAGCAAAAAAGCGTGCGCCTTCGCCCGGTAATACTTCTCTACAAACCCGCGCACCACGCGCGTGTCGACTAGTTCGACAAGACCGGCGCTTTCTAATTGCTTCAGGTGATGGCGTACTCTAGCGGGATGCTCATCCAGCACTAAGCCCAATTGAGACAGCGTCGCAGGACCCGCCATCAGCAGGCGCAGGATCGTCAAACGGCGCGAATCAGCCAATATTTTCAGGTGTTCAAAATCCTGGATACGTTGAATGGGTTCCATATAAATCCTTATTATAAAATTAATTTTAGCGTTATAAAAAAGTTTATCATGTAACATGTGTCTGGGGAAGAGCGATACAATAATTGCGATAACATAATCGGCGATAACATAATCGGCGATATATTAATTGCAATAAAAAAATTAGTCGAAAATTAGCGTAAATTCGCGGAATGATATTCTTGGACGGCAGCAAGTTTGACACCCCACTTCCCGCATGGTAAACTCGCATTTCCCAAGTAGGAGGCACTCAGGGATCAGGTAATCAGGATTTAGTAAACCAGGGATTGGGTGATTGGCAACAAGACAATCAGGGTTAAGGATAGTTAATGGATAGAAGATACACAAACCGTAGATATCTGGACGCACTAGAAGAGCGTGTGCTCATTTATGACGGCGCTATGGGCACCAACTTACAGGAACAGAAATTAACCGCTGAGCACTTCGGTGGGGAGCAGTACAATGGCTGCAACGACTATCTGGTGATCAGCTATCCCGAAGCAGTTGAGCGAGTCCATCGCTCCTTCCTGGAAGTGGGGGTTGATGTCCTGGAGACCGACACCTTCCGCGCCAGCCGCATCACACTGGATGAGTACGGCTTAGGGGATCAAGTGATCCAAATTAACCGCAAGGCAGCAGAACTAGCCCGCCGTCTGGCAGACGAATACAGCACACCCAAACACCCTCGCTTCGCAGCCGGTTCGATCGGTCCTTCGGGCAAACTCCCTTCAGCCAACGACCCCGATCTTTCGGATATTACCTTCGACGAGCTGGTTGAAATCTTTTATGAACAAGCCAGCGGCTTGATCCAGGGCGGGGTGGATTTGATCCTTATCGAAACTTCCCAAGACATCCTGGAAGTGAAAGCCGCCATCACAGGAATCCAAAAAGCCTTCCGAGCGACGGAGATTTACCTGCCCGTTCAGGCACAGGTCACCCTTGATACGACCGGGCGCATGCTGTTGGGGACGGACATC
>CBFDCK010000211.1:0-4211 GCA_965603285.1 uncultured bacterium | reverse complement strand
TCCAGGCTATGCTGCCTTCGATCCTTATCAACGGCATCATCCTGATCTACTGTCTGCTGCCAGGTACAAAGGAAGCTTTCGGACAACCATAATTGGAGGACCACAGTTTTAGATGCCCGGCACATTGAAAGTGCCGGGCACTTTTTTTAAGCGCAGATTCAAAATCAGGGTAAACTAACAGATAGAGAAGTATAATTGAACACGGATTAAAGTGAATACAAAAGATCAATATTATATCCGTGTTATCAGTACAATCCGTGAAAAAATTTTTTAAATCGTCATTAAAATAATAGTGTTTTTTTGCCAAGCGAGGAAAACATGAGTAACGATCATGAAGTCCACGAATTTCTGCTCCAGCACCTGCAGTCAATATACGACAATGACATTGAGACTTACCACACCACAACAAGCGAAGACCTGACCCTCTACGAATGGTGGGTCACACCTCACCGCTTGGACGGTCTGCCGTTCCATGATTTTATGATGACCGAAAATGATCGCCGGGGGACGGTCTTCGGCGCCGGAGAGGACACAGATCAAATCGATGAACCTCCTCGTGTACGCTTTGATTTGGCCAACCTGCACATCCAGCGCTACAGCGACACCGCCATCGCCAGCTATACCCTGCTGACCAGCACCGGTAGCCGGGATGGCGTGAAAGTTTTCGCCCACAATGAAAGTCGTATTCTAGTGAAGATAGATGGAGAGTGGAAAGTGGTACACGTGCATAAATCCCCATCCTGGAAGGCGCCACACTTAGCGCCGCAACCCTAAAATATCAACCGTAAACCTATTAAAACCAGCAGCACCAACACCACTTTCCGGAATAACGCTGGATTTAAATATCGGTCCAACCAGGTGCCTGTAATAAAACCTAAGCCTATTGCCGGTACAACCCAAAGAAAATCCACCCAAACAACCTCAGTTAAATTACCACTCAATGCGTGAGCTGCTGCTACAAATAGGGTTCCAACCAGAAAAAAACTCTGCAGATTACCTTTGAACTCTGCAGGTAGCCAGCCACGGCAATTACCATAGATAATGACTGGTGGACCGGCAGTGTTGTACGCGCCTCCTAATAAACCGGCGAAAAAACCCGATCCATAAGCCCAGGTAGGATGTTTCATCTGGGGAAGTTTGACTTCAAAAAGAGAATAAAGTGCATAACCTGTGATCACTATTCCCAAAATCGTCAGCACGATTTCCTCGTCTACTCTCTTTAGAACGTAAATCCCAAGCGGTATACCAAACAGAGAGGCAATTATTAACGGCCAAACAGCATAGAAATTCAATGCACTACGGTACTTTAGAAGAAGCATGAATTCAAGTGGTATACCAACAAGCGCCACGAGCGGAGCAGCAACCTTAATCCCAACTATTCCAGGCAACAAAGCCATCGAGACCAAAGCCAGCCCAAAACCAGACATACTCTGGACAAAAACCGCTAAAAAAATTACCCCAAATACGATCGCCTGCGGCATATTTTCAAACATCCAACAGCAGAATTAATCTTCAAAGCGTAACTGCCCTTTTCGTTTGAAGTAGGCATGATGTTTGTCTGCACTCCCGAACAACGGCTCACCAGCGCTGGTGGACACCAGCTCCCAACCTTCCGCCCCCAAGTCGTTTATATATTCATTCATCAGCGGGAGGTTCATCCAATCCTTGTACTGCAACCCATTTTCAAATCTGGGTCGCCAGCCTTTATAATCCTGAAAAGTCACTATGATATATTCCCAACGCGGCGGCTTTGTTTGTCTCACCCTACGAGAGGATTTCCTAGCAGGCTTTGAGGGTTCTTTAATAACTTCAGCAACAATCGCATCGTTATCTGGTTCTGCGCTCAGCATTTCTGCCAGCAAATCAGGGGTTTGTTTTCGGTTTGTCATCCTCTAATATCCTTTCAGTAAGTTTCTGATAGTCTTGCGCGCCAGCCGAACGAGGAGAATACTCGAATATAGTCTGTCCGTGACCAGGCGCTTCGGAAAGCCGTACGTTGTAGCGGATAGGTGAGCACAACTGATCCCCGTAATGGTCCTGTAATTGGTTAAATATCTCCTCGGACTTCTTAACTCGACGGTCAAAGAAAGTCGGCAGCACGTACTTCAATGTAAGGTCGTCTCGATATCTCTGGATGGTAGTCATGCTGCGACTGAAGTCCATCAAGCCTTGGAGAGTCATGACCTCCAGGGAAACGGGAGTTAATACTGCTTGTGCGTAAAAGAGGACATTTACGGTCAACGCATCCCAACCCGGTGCCGTGTCCAAAAGGATGTAATCATAGTGGTTCTCAAATACATCTAAGGCTTCAGCCAGGGTTTGCTCACCACCAAAATCCTTGCGGGTAATGACGCGTTTGAGACCATTTAGTGAACGCCCGCCGGACAGCAACCAGAGGTTATCCCGAGCCAGGAAACGGGCATCCTCAATGCTCATTTCTCCCTGTATGAATTCCGCCAACCCGACTGGTGGTTCACAACCCAATGCACGCGCCACCTGCCCCTGGGTGTCCACATCGACCAGCAGGACAGTTTTCCCGCTGCGCGCCAACCCGGCAGCTAGATTGACAGCGGTGGTTGTTTTACCAACTCCGCCTTTTGATAACGCGATTGCAATTCTTCTCATCCAGATCCCTCCTTCTAAGTTTACCCGGTTTTCTATGACGGGAGGTACTGATCCCATTATTACTATAAATCCTATCACGGGATTCCCCAATTTGCCAAATGAGAATAAGTAGGACAAGATAGGATCTTACCCTACAATACAGGTATAATCCCACAATTGGGATGTCCTTGTGATTTACGACGTCATCATCGCTGGAGCGGGACCGGCTAGCTCAGTCCTGGCATACCTACTCACACAGCGCGGCTTGAGCGTACGCCTGATAGAAAAAGCAAGAATGCCGCGCATCTTAACCCAGGCACTGAGGTAAAAACGACTCACAAACGCATTGCTGACCCCTGGATTGTAACGGGATGAGTATCGCCCCAAAAGTGGTATCGGAAACCTATCCCAAGACAAATACTAACCGCTTAAGGTGAAAATATTTTGAAGTCTCTAATTCGTTCCTGGCTGGACCAATTTTTTACCCTGAAACCGAACCCCATAATCCACCCGCAGATAAGAGCATCTTTTCGCCGGAATTTTTTCGCAAATGCCGCTGATGTGAGCGCATGGATGTTTGGTGATAGTTTCGTATCGGTATATACAATACTGCCCGTATTCGCCAGCACGTTAACAAGTTCCTCAATCGTTATCGGCTTAATCCCAGCCATCAAAAATGCAGGTTGGTTCCTCCCCCAGTTGTTTCTAGCCCCCAAGGTTGAGCGAAGTCCTCGCCAACTTCCTGCTGTATTGTTATTGGGAGCTATTGAAAGGCTTCCCTATCTTGCGTTAGCATTTGCAGCGCTGTGGCTTCCTTCCTTACCTCAAAATACAGCCGTGTTGATTTTTCTGCTGCTCATGACTTGGATATCAGTGACCAGTGGGTTCGTTGCACTGCCCTGGCAGGAATTAATAGCAAGGCTTATACCCGTGTCACACCGAGGGCGTTTTTGGGGTTTCGCGACAGTGATAGGCAGCCTTATGGGAGTGTTAGGAGCCGCTATCGCCGGCATTATTCTTGCCAGGGTTGTTTATTCGGTGAACTATGCGCTGTGTTTTCTGATCGGATTTCTCAGCTTTGCGCTCTCTTTTGCTTTCCTGACTTTGAACCGCGAACCTGATTTGTCAAGCACTATCTCGCCTCCATCAAGAGAAAAATCTTCCTGGGGACGTATAAAAACTACCATGCGGGAAAACAAAAATTTTCGCAACTTTATCACGAGTCGGGGAATGACATACCTGGGGAGCATGGCTTTCGGGTTTGTAGCAGTGTACAGCATACAACGGTTTAATCTCCCAGATGCTTCCGTTGCGATCTTTACAGCTATTCTTATCGGTGGTGGCGCTGTTGGATTCGCTCTGTGGGGATTTGCGGGTGACCGCCTTGGTTACAAGCGGGTACTAACATACACCAGCCTATGTTGGGTATTCGGGTTGGTCTTGTTACTAATTGCACCCTCTGTGGTTTGGATATTTCCAGCGTATGCACTTATGAGCATCGCCAACTCAGGCAACTTCATAGGAGATATCAATATTGTGATGGAGTTTAGTTCGATCTCCGAGAGACCAACTTATATCGGATTAGCCCGTACATTGACAGGACCTGT
>CBFDCK010000210.1:0-4223 GCA_965603285.1 uncultured bacterium | reverse complement strand
GAAGGTGTTGCCGACTACTGCTCGCGAGTATGCTGCACCAACGCCATGAAAAACGCTATCCGCTTCAAGCTGTTCAATCCAAACTGCAATGTTACTGTTCTGTATCGCGATATCGTCACATACGGTTTCCGGGAAGAATACTACACAGAAGCACGTCGCTTGGGAGTAGTTTTCGTACGCTACACCGACGAAGAACCGCCTACGGTCCTGTTCGATGAAGATTACGACCGCATGGAGGTGCGTGTCCACGATCTGAGCCTGGACCGCTGGATGACTCTGCAAGCTGACCTGATCCCGCTCAGCATGTCAATAATTCCTTCTCGAGGCACGCAAAAGCTGGCGGACATGCTGCATGTACCGCTGTCCAGCGAAGGCTTTTTCGAGGAAGCCCAGATGAAACTACGCCCGATGGATTTCATGCGGGAGGGAATCTTCCTGGCTGGAATGGCTCACTATCCCAAATTCCTGGAAGAGAGCATCAGCCACGCCATGGCAGCGGCAGCGCGTGCCCTGGCACTCCTTTCAAGCCATGATTCACTCTACCTGGGAGGTGTGGTCGCCCAGGTAGATCCCGAGAAATGTGTGGGCTGTCTGACCTGCACGCGTACCTGCCCATTCGGAATTCCGCAGGTCATTACAGAACCTGGCAGGTACGGCGTTGGCGGTCTTGGTGGGGCTGCATACATCGATCCGGCTCAATGCCAGGGATGCGGCACCTGTACCGGGGAATGCCCGGCCGATGCAATCCAATTGATCAACTATACTGACGACCAGATCATGCTGACAGAAATTCAAGGTCTGGGGAGCTGGCTTCCGGAGCCGCCAGAGGTGATCATGAGCGGGCAGCAAACGTCCAGCAGGTAATCGCTATGAACGCACAAATATCCGATCAAGACTTCGAACCTGAGATCACCGCATTTTACTGCATCTACTGCGGGTACATGGCAGCCGATACAGCGGGCGCACTGCAGATCCAATATCCTGCCAATATAAAATTTGTAAAGCTGCCTTGCACCGGTAAAACAGACGTGCGCTACATTTTGGAGGCTTTTGAGCAGGGAGCCGACGGCGTATACGAAGTTGCCTGCCCAATTGGCAACTGCCACCACGTGCGCGGCAACGAGCGCGGCCTTGCCAGGGTCAAGCATGCTAAGAAAATTTTAGACGAGATCGGACTGGGTGGTGAGCGCCTGGATATGTTCTTCATGTCCGGAAGCCAGGGGCATGCATTCGCAATAGCAGCCCAAACCATGGTCGAGCGCATTCGTAAACTTGGTCCTAATCCGTTGAAACCAACTTACATGACTCGCGAATTTATAAAAACCTCGGAAGTCGCGAGCGAACAAGTGGAAGACGCTACCGGATTCCGAGGCAGGCGCTGATCTATTAAACTCAATTCCCTGGAAATGCCGAATCCAGGGGAGATAATCGAGCCAGCAGACGAGGGAACGCAATGACCGCAATCAAAACCGAAGGCGAGGGTGTACAGCCTGTTGGCGCTGTCATGGTCGTGGGAGGCGGCATCGCAGGCATGCAGGCTTCCCTGGATCTGGCAGATCAGGGTTTCAAGGTCTACCTCATAGAAACAGCATCGGCAATTGGGGGGAAAATGGCGCAGTTGGACAAGACTTTTCCGACCAACGACTGCGCCATGTGCACAATATCTCCCAAACTAATCGAGACCGGTCAGCACCCCAACATCGAAGTTTTGACCGACACTGATGTCCTGGAGCTTGATGGTCAGGCTGGCAACTTCAGCGTCCAAGTTCGTCACAAGCCCCGCTACGTGGATTTAAGCAAATGCATTGGCTGCGGAGACTGCAGCGACGTTTGCCCTGTCAGCATCCCAGATAAATACAACGAAGGATTGAACCAGCGCAAAGCGATTTTTAAACTGTACCCACAGGCTGTGCCTAACGCTTACGCGATCGAAAAGCGCGGTATTGCGCCCTGCCGCGATGCCTGTCCCGCCGGACAGCGTGCGCAGGGTTATATTGCCTTGATCCACGAAGGTCGCTGGGATGATGCCATGCGGGTTATCAAGATGGATAATCCCTTCCCAGGTATCTGTGGACGGATATGCAATCACCGTTGTGAAGATGCGTGCAACCGGGGTTTGGTGGATGAGCCGATCAATATCCGGGCTTTGAAACGCTTTGTGACCGACAAGGTTTACGCCAAGCCGCGCCAACCGGTCGAACCCGTGCCCAGGGTTTACGATCAGCAGGTCGCTATTATCGGCGCAGGACCGTGCGGATTAACCACAGCCCAGGATCTGGTGCAAGAGGGCTACGGTGTGACCGTCTTCGAAGCCATGCCAGTCGCTGGAGGTATGCTGCGCCTGGGTGTGCCCGAATACCGCCTACCGACGGAGGTTATCGAGCGCGAAGTGCAGGACATTGTCGACCTGGGCATCGACCTGCGCCTCAACCAGCGCGTGGAAGACCTGGACGATCTGTTCGACCAGGGTTATGAAGCGGTTTTGATAGCCGTCGGCGCCCACGAAGGCATCCGATTGCCGATCCCGGGCGCAAATCTGGATGGTGTCGTGGTTAACACTCATTTCCTGCGCGATGTGCGCTTAGGGAAATATTCAAACGGGACAGAAGAGAGCAGGTCAGAGCTAGGAGAAAGAGTATTGGTGCTCGGCGGCGGAAATGTAGCCATCGACTGCGCACGTAGCGCTGTCCGCCTGGGCTGCCAGGTCCAGCTGGCATGCCTTGAAAAGCGTGAAGAGATGCCCTCGCATGAATGGGAAATTGAGGCTGCCCTGGAAGAGGGCGTCGTTATACACAGCGGACAATCTTTCGAGCAGATACTCGGCGATGGTAATGGGCACGTAAACGGCGTCGAATGTATGCAGGTGGAATCTTTCCAATTCGATGAAAGCGGTCGATTGCAGCTCGACAAGGTTCCAGATTCGAAGCATGTCATCCCCTGCGACACAGTGATCTTCTCGGTCGGACAGCGAGCTGGTCTGGCATTTATACCGGACGACGCCGGCGTGGGCATCACCAATCAGCAAACCATCGCTATCAATCCCAACACATTGGCAGCCACCCGCCCGGGCGTATTTGCAGCCGGTGACAGCGTCTCTGGTACTTCGTTCGTGATAGAAGCGGTTGACAGCGGGCACAAAGCTGCCTTATCCATTGTCCGCTATCTGCAAGGCGAAGCACTGGAACCGGCTCCTAAACCCGAACTGCCGGTTGTGCACCTGAGCAAGGAGGAAATTGAAGAGCGCATCGAGAGCGGCGAGATCACTTACCAGCCGCGTGTAGCGATGCCCGAATTGCCCGTAGAGATGCGCCGTGACAACTTTATGGAGATCGAAGGCGGCTACGATGATGAAAGCGCCCAGGCTGAAGCCGCACGCTGCCTGGCATGCGGTGTCTGTTCCGAGTGCATGAGCTGCGTCATCGCCTGCGGACGGGATGCTATTATTCACGATGAGGTCGAACGCTTCGAAACCCTGGACGTGGGCGCGCTTATCCTGGCGCCTGGATACCAGGTTTACAACGCCCAGCTCTCACAGGAATATGGACTGGGTAGATATGCGAACGTGGTCACTTCTTTGCAGTACGAACGCATGCTGGCTGCCAGCGGACCAACAGATGGTCATGCGAAGCGTCCGTCGGACGGGAAGAGCCCCGAACGGATCGCATTCTTACAGTGTGTGGGCAGCCGGGACCAAAGCCACGATTACTGCTCTTCCGTATGCTGTATGTACGCCGCCAAAGAAGCCATCATGACCCTCGAACATGCCAAGACCGAAGCGCGTGATGGCAAAGGAGACAGCGACGTATTCTGCCAGGTCTTTTTCATGGACACGCGCGCTTACAGCAAAGGTTACGAGGAATACTACCGCCGGGCTGAACAGAAATACGGCGTTAAATACACCCGCTGCCGTCTGAGCGATGTCAAAGAAGACCCGCTGACCAACAAACTCAAGGTGCGCTATGCGGCGCCTTACGAAGGGCGCCCCGAAATAATTGAAGAAGAATTCGATCTGGTCGTGCTTTCCGTGGGAATGGAGATATCCGAATCGGTTAAAGACCTCGGTCGCCGGCTTGGAATTAAACTCGACCCATACGGTTTCTGCCACACGACACTATTTGACCCGCTGCAGACCAGCCGGGAGGGTATTTTTGTCGCCGGACCGTTCCGCGAGCCCAAAGATATCCCTGAAACGGTGATCGAGGCAACCGGGGCGGCTGCCGGTG
>CBFDCK010000209.1:0-4237 GCA_965603285.1 uncultured bacterium | reverse complement strand
GTAGGTAGAAATAAAATGAGTATCTTATGTTGGACATGCAATCATGAATGTTCACAAAGAAGAAGTCAAAGGCGCACTGAAGAACCCAAAGAAAATATGGGGAAACATATGACGCAAGTAAAGGTATAATTTGACAGTGAAGGTAATGTATTAACCGTGAATATAAATTCACCCAAAGTTATTGCGAGGAGAACAAAATGGATATCGGAAAATCAATAACCTACGTTGGCGACGATGAGGATTGGCTCTCAAAATTGATCTTGGGCGCAATTGTTGCAAACGTCCCCATCTTGAATTTAGCCTGGCTGGGATACTTAACCGACATCATGCGTAACGTTTCGGACGACATCGCCCTACCGCTGCCAGATTGGAGCGATTTCGGTGATAAGTTCCTTAAAGGATTGAAACTTGTTGGAGCCGCAATAATTTATACACTGCCTGGGATACTCCTGCTCGGAATCCCGCTGGTCGCCGTGATTATAGCGGGCATACCAGCTGATGCAGACCTGCAGGAAGCGATTGCTGCCACATTTGCAGGTGTTGGCATTGTGCTGGGCTGCTGCATAGCTATCTATTTTCTGGTTCTTGCTTTTCTCTTCCCGGCTATCAACCTGCACTTCGCCCGCCGCAATACATTCGGTTCTTGCTTTCAGTTCAAGGATATCATGCAGCTTGTATTCAATAATTTCGGTGAATACTTGATCGCCCTGCTCGTGTCCTGGGGTGCTGCGCTCGTTGTTAGCCTGGCTGTTTCGATACTTAGCATTATGCTGGTGTTGATCCCTTGCATTGGGTGGATACTCATGGTCCTGATCAGCGCTATCACAAACGTGTGGATCGGGACAATTTATGCCCACCTGGTTGGACAGGTTGGGATGCGTTACTCTATGGATATCGTTGAAGCGTAACTTTTATCCCTTGATCGCAGACTTGCCCCCCGAAAGTTTTAATTTAGTACACGGATGAACACGTAATAACACGGAAAATTCGGATAAAAATAAACCGTGAAAACCAGTATTTATCCGTGTCCATAAAAGAATTTTACCAAAGTGTCAGATAGGAAGATTGCAGAGCACGCTGAAAATTGAATTGGTAGTTCGATCTGTGAGGTTACAAGTTTGTATTTGGAGATTTATAAAATCTACAGATTTAGGTTAATCGGTATAAACATTTCACAGGACAAGAATTTAACTCGATTTTTTTATCGTTTGGTCGAAGCGGAAATTCAGCTCGCTCACTGAGAAAAGGAAAACTGATGTCAGACCTGAATAATTACCACATGACAGCGGATGAATTCCGCCGCTGCGGTCGCCTGGTGGTGGATTGGATCGCCGATTATTATGAGAGCATCGAGGAGTACCCGGTGCTTTCTCAAGTGCAACCCGGAGAAATCCGCGCCGCCCTGCCGTCTGAACCCCCAATGCAGGGAGAAGATATCGAAGACATGCTTCAGGATATGTCCAACTTGATCATGCCGGGTGTTACCCATTGGCAATCGCCCAATTTCTTCGCTTTTTTTCCGGCTAATGCTTCCGGACCAGCTATCCTGGGAGACTTGCTCTCGTCAGGGTTGGGTGTTCAAGGCATGCTCTGGGCTACAAGCCCGTCATGCACCGAACTAGAGACCCACGTTCTCGATTGGGTAGCCGGGATGCTCGCCTTACCTGAAAAGTTTAAATCCTCAAGTGAAGGCGGGGGTGTGATCCAGGATTCGGGCTCCAGCGCCTCGTTGTGCGCCCTGCTGGCGGCTCGTGAGCAAATTACAAATTTGGCCAGCAATGAGCGCGGCTGTGATGGCAGCCTGGTAGCATACACCTCAAACCAGGCGCACTCATCGCTTGAAAAGGCAGCAAAGATCGCCGGGATCGGAAGCCAAAACCTGCGCCTGATCGATGTCGACGAGAATTACGCTATACAACCGGATGCCCTCGCAAGGCAGATAAAGACTGATCGGCAAAGAGGTTTTACGCCATTCTTTGTATGCGCAACGGTAGGCACAACCTCATCCAACGCCATTGATCCCCTGCCGGATATCGGCAGTATCTGCGTGCGGGAAGGTCTCTGGCTGCACGTCGATGCAGCCATGTCGGGTACTGCCGCCGTGTGTCCTGAGTTCCGCTTTATCCATGAGGGTTTGGAGCTGGCGGACAGCTACTGCTTCAACCCCCATAAGTGGATGTTCACCAACTTCGATTGCGACTGTTTTTACGTCGCTGACCGGGTGGCGCTGATCAACGCTCTCAGCGTACTTCCGGAGTATCTGCGCAACAAGGCCAGCGAATCGGGCGCCGTGATCGATTACCGTGATTGGCATATCCCACTCGGTCGACGTTTCAGATCATTGAAATTGTGGTTTGTGATTCGCCATTACGGAGTGGAGGGGCTGCGACATCATATCCGGCGACACGTCCAACTTGCCCAGGAGTTCGCCGGTTGGATTGAGACTGCGGACCGATTTGAACTTGCTGCACCGGCACCTCTCAACCTGATCTGCTTCCGGCATATTGGCGGCGATGAGATCAGCCGTAAATTGCTCGATCGTCTTAACCAAAGTGGGGATTTATACCTGACACACACCACCTTGAACGACCAGTTTGTTCTGCGCTTCTGTGTCGGACAGACTCACACCGAAGAACGGCATGTGAAACAAGCGTGGGAAAGAATTATGGAAATATCTGGTGACCTTAAGTAATAGGACACGGATAAATACGGATTACTGGGATTCAGGCCAAAAGAATTAGAATGAGCTATCAGTCCCACCTTCTGGAATACGCTGTATTTCGTAGGGTGTGGTTTGGTAGACGTAGTAGTTCAACCAGTTTGAAAAGAGCAGGTGGGCGTGCCCACGCCATTGAACCAGAGGTGGCTGGTGGGGATCATCTTCCGGGAAGTAATTTTCGGGGGGCTTGATAGGCAGACCCTTGTGCAGGTCACGCTCGTACTCGCCTTTGAGGGTTAAAGGATCGTACTCCGAATGACCGGTGATGAAGACCCAGCGGTGATCTCGAGACCCAACGATATATACACCAGCTTTTGAAGATTCAGCAATAATCTTCAAATCCGGTACTTGATCGATATCAGCGCGGCGGATTTCCGTGTGGCGCGAATGGGGTGCATAAAACGTATCGTCGAAACCTCGCAGCAGCTTCTCGTTTTGATAATTCAAATTGTGTGGGAATACTCCAAACAACTTCTCCTTCAAGTGGTATTTAGGAACACCATAGTAGTGGTATAAAGCCGCCTGCGCTCCCCAGCAGATGTGGAAGGTTGAATGCACATTGGTCCGGGACCATTCGAATACTCCCTTCAATTCATCCCAGTAATCGACCTCCTCGAACGGCAAGTGCTCCACGGGCGCGCCGGTGACAACCAAACCGTCAAATTTAACATCCCTGACCTGCTCTGGATACTTGTAATGGTTGAGGAGGTGCTCCCGGGGTGTGTTCTTCGACTCGTGGGAATCCATGTGTAACAATGTGATCTCAACCTGCAGGGCTAAATTGCCAATCAAACGCAGCAATTGGGTCTCGGTTTCGATCTTGGTTGGCATAAGGTTTAGGATAGCCAGTTTCAGTGGTCGAATATCCTGGTGCTGGGCGCGTTTCTTCCCCATAATAAAGATATTCTCATTCTCTAAAATGCTTTTTGCTGGTAGTGTTTCAGGAATAATAACGGGCATTTAACACCTCTATGACAAGGCTTGATCAAGATCCCACAGGATATCGTCTATATCTTCAATACCAATACTGAGACGTACGAAATCCGGTGATACTCCCGCCTCGATCTGCTGCTGAGGGGAGAGCTGGCTGTGTGTAGTGCTGGCGGGATGGATCGCCAAACTTTTCGCGTCACCTATGTTGGCTAGGTGGCTGATAAGCTGGAGTTTATTGATAAACGATCTTCCTGTCTCAAGCCCTCCATGAACCCCAAAGCCCAGCACAGCACCGGGTCCCTTTGGCAGGTACTTTTTCGCCGCGGCATGATCGGGGTGTCTTTTCAGACCTGGGTAGCTCACCCAACTGACATGAGGATGATTATTCAGGAATTCTGCAGCCGCCTGGGCGTTGCTTACGTGACGCTCCATCCTAAGGCTCAGTGTTTCCAGTCCTTGGAGAAACAGCCAGGAATTAAAAGGGGACTGGCAGGCGCCGATATCCCGTAAAACCTGGACCCTGGCCATGGTGATAAAGGCTGTAACGCCCAGTTCGGCATACACCAGTCCGTGATAACTCTCATC
>CBFDCK010000208.1:0-4284 GCA_965603285.1 uncultured bacterium | reverse complement strand
GTTCATCAGGAACCTGAACTGAAAGAAGTATACATGTACAGCGTATACGAACGCCTGTGGCATTGGACCCAAACCATCCTGATCTTCGGTTTGTTATTTACAGGGCTGATCATTCACAAGCCGGATGTATTTGGTGTGTTCAGCTTCAGGTATGTGGTTGAAGTGCACAATGTGTTGGCTTTCATCCTGGTTGCTAACGCCGCTTTGGCTTTGTTCTATAACCTGTCCAGCGGGGAGATCCGCCAATTGCTGCCTCAACCGCGCGGCTTTTTCAATCAGGCAATCGAGCAGGCGATGTTTTATGTACGCGGAATTTTCAGGGGCGACGAACACCCCTTCGAGAAAACCCGCCAGAGAAGAATGAATCCCTTGCAGCAAGTCACGTACTTCGCTATCCTCAACATTCTGCTTCCGCTACAGATACTGACCGGCATCCTGATGTGGGGCGCCCAGAGGTGGCCGAATCTCGTTATGATAGCTGGAGGACTACTATTTTTAGCACCGTTTCATACCCTAATTGCGTGGCTGTTCGCTTCATTTATCGTTATGCATGTATATCTGACGACAACTGGACACACCGCAACTGCCGGTATAAAATCTATGATGATGGGGTGGGATGAAATTGAAATTCATGCTGCTCCCGCACAGGAGGAATCATCAGGATCATGACCACATACACACGTTCTCACACAGCCGAAAAACCAACGGCAAAAAGCAAAACCAAAGCCAGGCGGGTAGCAAAAGATTACGCCAATCCATATATGGCTGGTATTTTGTTAGGTGTTGTTCTTTTCGCGGCATTTTTCATTACCGGAAGCGGTTTAGGAGCTTCTGGAGGTATAAATCGTCTCCTGGTGGTTGTTGAGGATGCTATTGCACCCGGACACGTCGATCGCACACCGTATCTGTTATCCATGGCTGGCGGTCAAAAGAATCCCCTCGACAGTTGGGTTGTTTGGGTCACAGTGGGCGCCATGATTGGCGGTTTTGTATCCGGTTATATAAACGGACGGGTGAAGGTCGAGACGAATCGCGGTCCGCGTGTCCCTATAAAACTCCGCTGGGTCATGGCTTTCATTGGAGGTGCTTTGATGGGGTATGGTGCGCGGTTTGCGCGCGGCTGTACCTCCGGACAGGCGCTGTCTGGCGGTGCTGTGCTCTCAGTCGGAAGCTGGGCGCTCATGTTTGCCATTTTCGGCAGTGGATATGCCCTGGCATATTTCTTTAGAAAATTCTGGAATTGATCGAGGAGAATAATCATGACACTTTTCCCTCTCCCTCTCGAACAGCTTTTTGGTCACTGGGGCGCTTACGTTGTCTTTCTACTGGTCGGAATTTCTTTCGGTTATGTGCTTGAAATCGCCGGGTTCGGAAATTCACGCTTATTAGCAGCTCAGTTCTACTTCAAGGATATGAGAGTGTTAAAGGTGATGTTCACCGGAATTGTTGTCGCTATGGTGCTTGTCTTTGGCGCGACTGCGGTGGGTTTACTGGATTTCAATTTGGTCTGGGTACCTCCAACCTATTTTTGGCCTGGTATTGTAGGGGGCTTGATCATGGGCGCTGGCTTCATTATCGGTGGTTTTTGTCCCGGCACCTCGCTTGTGGCAGCGGCGACTTTAAAGATCGATGGGGTCTTCTTCGTCATGGGCGCCTTCTTTGGGATTTTCTTGTTCGGAGAAACGGTGAGCTATTTCAACGTGTTCTGGAACTCATCGTATATGGGTCGTTTTACGTTGCCTCAATTGTTTGGACTAAGTACCGGTGTTGTTTTACTGCTGGTCGTCCTGATGGCTCTCTTCATGTTCTGGGGTTCTGAACAGTTAGAAAGGATCTTCGGTAAAAAGGATCCCAAGCAGGCACCAAAGTGGCGGTATCCCGCCGCAGGCGCGCTGGTATTAGGCGCCATAGGTGTGATGATAATCGGACAACCCACTACTGTCGATCGTTGGAATAGCATCTCGAGAGAAAAGAAAACTCTCCTGGAAGAACGCGCGGTACAAATTCATCCCGGTGAACTGCTCGACATAATACATGATAACAATATCAAGGTCGTCATGTTGGATGTGCGCGATGAGGTGGATTACAATATCTTTCACATCCTCGATTCAAGGCATATCCCCATCGAAGAGATACCTGATATCATTTCTGATCTGCATTTCGAGCCAGCAAATACTGTGTTTGTGACCATGAGTAACGATGAAACTGCTGCCACGGAAGCATGGAAGATACTGGTTGCCGAGAGCGTACCTAATGTTTACCTATTAGAAGGGGGAGTCAACAACTGGATCGCAGTGTTCGGTGATGATGATCTCACAAAAACATTCAACACGGGTTCTGGCGATGACCAGTTGTGCTACATATTCGATTCTGCACTTGGGGCACGTAACCCGGCTGCTGAACCGGATCTGCATGACCTCGAGATTGAATATATACCAAAAGTGAAGCTTGAGGATAAACGCGCCCCTGCCAGCGGCGGTTGTGGATAGTAGGTGCGTTGAACATAATTGTGTTATAAGAATCTGATTATATATTCAAAAAGATTAAAAAGCCCACCTCAACGGTGGGCTTTTTTCAACTATTGACCGGTCAGTAAGTTTTTTTCAGTTGTTCTTATTCTTTTTCTTGCAGCTCTGGCGGGAGCTCGGGGATTTTTATCATCATGCCGCGATGGACGAGGTTCGGATTATCGCCAACCACATCCTTATTTGCTTCGTAGATTACCATCCAATATGGTTTAGTGGCGTGACCGTAGTATTTCAAAGATAAATGGCTGAGAGTCTCTTCGGATGTCAATTCGTGCACAGTGATTATCTTAGGCTTAGCGGCTTCGGCTTTCCGTGCTGCTATCCGTTCCTGCCGTTCAATTTCTTTCGCTTTCGCTTCCTTCTCTCTTTCGGCTTGTCGCTGTGCTTCTAATTGGCGTTTTTTTGCTTCTTCAGCCGCGGCCTGCTTTTCGGCTTCAGCAGCTGCTTTCTTTTCTGCTTCTGCTTTTTTCTGAGCGGCGGCTTTCTTCTGAGCAGCGGCTTTATCGGCAGCCGCTTTATCAGCCATTGCCTTTAATTTGGCTTCCTCAGCCTCTTTTTGGGCTTTTTCCTCAGCTTCTTTTTCGTCGCGCGAACTGAATGTGTCGATTATTGAATCTAAAAAACCTTTCTTTTTCTTATCTTCTTCTGCCATGATATTCTCCTTGTATATATGGTTTTAAAAATTTCTTCCCGTGGATAACGGGAAAATTGGGAAAAAAATATGTAGATTATGTTAATTCAGATGAATAAGGATCCGCAGAAATTTCCTTATTGGTGATGGGTAATGGTCTCCTCTCTTGGCAGATAATATAACATAAAATTATGGTTTGTGTGCTTTTGGATCAAAAAGAAATAAAATGATTTCAGCACTATAACCAAATAATCTAAAGCTAAAATTGCGTCTTTGTGTAAAACTAAAAAATGGAGGGATTGCTTCATGGGAAAATCGTTAAATCAGCGCAGATTGTTGTTCCTTTGTAGAGGAAACTCATGCCGTTTACAAATGGCGGAAGCGATCATCAATGCGCGCTTTTCGAAATGTGAGGAATGACATTGCCAACCAGATACCTCTGGCCCAGATACCTCTGGCGTTGAATAATTTAAATTAACTGCTTTGATTGACCACCACAACGCTGACAATGATCAAAGCAGCGCCAACAGCCAGACGCCAGTCCAGCGTTTCCCCTAATACGATCACACCCAAAACTAATCCGACAAGCGGGAAAATATACGTTACCAATGTCGTCCTGGTCGGACCCACCGAATGAATAAGGTAGAAGTAAAGAATAAATGCGAAACCCGTACCCAGGAGACCCAACCAGGCTATTGCAATCCAGGTGATAGGTAGTTCTGGAAGGGATAGCGGGTCTTCGACGATAGGAACAAGCAGCCAAAGGAATATAGATGCACCTACAATAGGAACGAGCCCCTGGACAACAGGCGATAATCCTTTTAAATTGTGTTTTGCAAAAACCGCGCTGCCAGCATAGAGTAAAGATGCCAACAATACTGCTGCTTGACCCAATAATAGTAACGTAGTGTACTGCGAACCCGATTCATTTTGTCCAAGATTACGGCTGACGATAATAACGATGCCTACAAATCCAACAAGCAAACCAGTCAAGCGGGGTAATGTAATGCGATCATCGTCCAGAAAGATGTGGGCGATAAGCATGGCAAAAAGGGGTGTTGAGCTGTTCAAGATTGCTGCGACCGCCGAATCGATATATTGTTCTCCCCACGAAATCAGAAAATA
>CBFDCK010000207.1:0-4307 GCA_965603285.1 uncultured bacterium | reverse complement strand
CTCCAACCAAATCAGGAGGGTACAGTTTTTGTCCCTCAAATGGAAACACTATAGGGAAAAGATTTTTATTGATAAAGGTGAACCCCTCGCTCAAATCCGCTACGTCTATAACACCAGTAGTAAGTCCTTGGCAGATGACACAATCCTTTTCAAGATTTTCAGAATTGATCTCCAACGATTCCGGGATATTATCATGGGGACGCTGGGCTCTGGCTGAACTATAGACAATTCGATCACCATTTCTTGGATCCACCTGGCAAATCCCGTCTGGTATATATTCGGCGATGCCCTTATCTTCATAAAAGAACTTCAAGAGCTTGGGGAATGGTATAGATTCAACATTTACCGCTTGCAGGATGGTTTCCAAGGTTTGATACGTAAGCTTTTGGGTCATATCTTAAAAGTCCACGATCAATCGAAATCTTCACCAATTGCTTGGAAGAAATCCACAATCTTGTTGTCCCAAGTGAAGTAAGGGATTGTAATATCATAAGCCTTCTTTCCCATTCTATTCTTCAGATCTGTATCGGAAAGCAGCAATTCAAGCGCATAAGCAAATCCCTGTACATCATCTGGTTGAACAATAATCGCACCTTCGCCTAGAAGTATATATTTGTCATCGCTTTCAGTATAGAAAATCTTCTCGGCTTGTGTTCCCAATAAAAATTCTTTTACGAAAGGAACTAAACTACTTGCAACAACTGGAATTCCACTTGCGGCAGCCTCCTGTGCTGACATTCCAAAACCTTCCATTATTGAAGGCGTACAATAAACATCGCTGATTGAATATAGAATGGGCAAGATTTCCCAGACTGATCCAACGACTGCAGTGTATGATTCCATTTTGTTGGAGCGAATTAAATTATTGAGTTCCAAAGATAATTCTTTTTGTTTATCATCAATAGAAATCAGCAAAAAAATGTTTGGTTTTCGAGGAAGCAATTTAGCAAGTGCTTCAATCAGGATATCCTTGCGTTTTGTTGTATCAGTGCGGCTGATCTCCGTTACAATACTACAGTTTCTCACCTGTTCTATTGGTAATCCCGAATGTTGGCTGAGGAATTGCCAAACGACATTATCATCAGAAACTTCGCGAGGATAGAAACGTTCTGCATCCACACATGGGGGCAGAAAGATATCCGGTGTTGTGTATCCATAATCGTCTTTTAAAGTGTGCTTTATCGTGGGAGATGTAGCTACTATCCCATCGATCTTTTTTATTAGAGAGCGCTCAACTTTGATTCGCTCATCTATTCGCAAATCATCCCAAAGACTAGGTTGGACATTCCTTCTTTTTAATGTGCCAAGGGAATGAGGCACCCAAAAATGCCTGACTCGGGTTGAGAGCTGAACATTGTATTTGATTCCAATCATGGCTGCATCCCAGTAATGAGAAATCAACAGGTCAACTGGCAACCCCTCTGATGCCAAAAAAATGTGTAGTGATTCGACCAAAAGGTCGATCCGCTCGTGCATGTCCTCTTTGCGAACAAACTCGGGAAGACCGTCCTCAATATATAAAATACGTTGGTCAGCATTTTTATATTTCAGTCCTTGCTGCTTCATGCCGGTCACCGGGTGCAAATATCCACCTCTGTTCACAACTGTAATTTTAAATCCTTGCTTAACAAGTACATCTGCGAATTGATTCACAAATACATTTTGCCCACCTGTATCCGGCACACCTGGCACGATGTCCCAATCATGGACTCCATGATTGGTAATCATTAACACATGGCGTCTTGTAGACACGAGAAATGATGGATGGTATTCTTGAGAGGAGACCGAATCAAGATTCATTTCAAGATAATCAACTAATTAAAATAAAGTTGGAATTCCACCTCACCCCTTTATGCCAGTAGAAGCAACGCTCTGTACAAACCACTTCTGGAAAATCAAAAAAATAATCAGAACCGGGATTGTGATCATCGATGCAAACGCCAATAAATCACCCCAAATGCGAGGATCCTGTCCAAAGAAGGTCTGCATACCGACTGTTAGTGGGCGATGATCCACGCCTCGCGTGACCATTAATGGCCACATAAATCGGTTCCAGTTAGCCAGCGCTTGAAGGATTGCAACGGTGGCAAATATTGGTTTTGACAATGGCAATATTATTGACCAATAAATTCGCAATTTACTGGCACCATCCACTAAAGCAGCCTCCTCCAATTCTTTTGGAATGTTGATAAAAAACTGATAGAAAAGGAAGATTGAAAACGCGTCAGCAATGAAAGGGATGATTTGTACGTGATAGGAATCCAGCCAGGTTGTTGCTCCACCAAACCAGGGCAGATTATTCACGAACATGAGCAAAGGGATAGCGATGGCTTCAAAGGGAATAATTATCAACGCCACAATGACACCCAAAACGACGCCGCGACCTGTGTAATCCAGACGTGCCAGGGCGTATGCAATCATGCTGTTAATTAATAACCCAAGAAGCACTGTTGCCAACATGATAAAAGTGGAATTGAACATTAAACGACCAAATTCCATCTGGGCAAATACTTCATAATAATTTTCGAGTCCCAGTTCGCCATAGGGGATAAACGCCGATAATTTGCTCATATCCGCAGTGATTTGCATTTCGTTGGTCTTAAACGATGACACAAGCATGAACCAGATAGGGAATATAAAAAAGAACGCCAACAGGGTCATTACTAAATATTTTAACGCACTGCGGAAACCACTGCGTACGCGATAACTGGTGCTATGTGTTACGGTTGAAGAAGTCATGCTAATCCACCATCCTTTCCTCGCGTAAAACTCGACGCTGAAGGAGCGAGATCACCAATACTATGATAAAAAATACGACACTGATTGCAGAAGCATATCCGACTTTCAACTGTCCCCAACCCTGTTCAATTACATACACGATAGTCGTCATGGATGCATTCTGTGGACCACCGTTGGTCATTACCTTGACCTGATCAAAAAGTCTAAAAGCCAGAATCGTTGTTGTCAATACAACAAAGATTGTGGTGTTCCGTAACAGAGGCCATGTGATATTAACAAACTGGTGCCATTTGTTAGCCCCATCCACTTCTGCAGCTTCGTACATATCAGAAGGGATCTCCTGTAAACCTGCAAGGTAAATCACCATCTGAAAACCTACTCCCTGCCAGATTGAAAGCAACATGATTGCAGGAAAAACAAGTTTCGTATCCTGCAACCAGTTATATGGTCCTAAAATTCCAAACGAAAGTATCCTGATAAACGAATTTATCATTCCTGCGGGATTGTATAAGAACGTCCAGATAACAGCGACAACTACCATCGACGTGACCACGGGAGCGAAATAGACCGTGCGGTATGTGTTGACTCCCTTGATTTTCTGATTTATCAAAATTGCTAAAAACAACGCCATTGCAGTTTGAATCGGTACAACAACTAGCACAAAATAGAAATTATTCAATACCCCGCGCAGGAATGCTTCATCATCAACCAGACGTACAAAGTTGCGTAATCCCACAATCTGCGTTGGCAAGTTTGGGTTTGGGATCAAGCGTTGATCTGTGAAAGATAAATAAATCGCCATAAGAAACGGTATTGCTAAGAAAACGAGCAAAAGGATGATCGCCGGCGCTGAGAATAGCCATGCAACGATCGTTTCATTGCGGCGGATTGCTGAACCAGAATTGTGAATTGTAGGAGTCATTTCAGTCCCTCCATGATACTTATCGGGGGCGCTTTAGAAAAAACCTTTGCGCCCCCGAATTATTCATAACATCAACCTGAGAATCCTACGGTAATGGATACCCCTGGTTGTCTTCAATATCCAGATCGATCTTCTCGACGGCTTTATTCAGCTCATCTTGGACATTCCCACCTGCAATGATGTTGCGGATGGCTTCATCGAATGCGGAGGAGATGACTGGATATGCCGGGGTGACAGGTCGCTCAAGCGCCACACCACCCTCCAATTGCTGTACAAAAATGTTCAAAGGTCCACCCTCGCCGAATAAGTCTGACTTCGCAACGGCACTTTTGCGTGCCGGGACGGCACCGTTGGCATCGGTCATGCGCAGGATCTGATCAGGCTCGACCAGGTATTCCAGGAACTTCCAGGCTAGATCAGGGTTCTCACAGCTTGAAGTGATGCCCCAGTTCCAGGATCCCATACCAGTGACAGCTTTTCCACCAAAATCGGGCATCGGCAGCAAGACAAGGTCATCGCCCAATCCTTCGCTGTGAGGTCCCCACATCCAGTGACCGACATAGGAAAGCGGTACAATCTTGCTTCCGTGGAAATCGTCGTCGCCTGCTGGTGCGGGGATGGCATAACCATCCTCAAACAGGCTCTG
>CBFDCK010000206.1:0-4310 GCA_965603285.1 uncultured bacterium | reverse complement strand
AGATTGCCACGTCGCTGCGCTCCTCGCAATGACCGGCATACAGGGTATGCTTGGCCGGCTTACCTCCGGTGAGCTTGGCTTCGCTTTCGCCCCTAGTGTCGTTGGGTAAACAATTCACCATTGGCAGGCCGGCTCGCCTCCGGCGAGCTTGGCATGTTTGCTCATTGGCATACTTTGTATGCTTAGCAAAATGCAGACTGGCATCCAAAGTAAGTGAGCTTGGCATACGAAGGACGGATGCGGCTTAAAATACGTAAGCATGCGCACTCCAAAGGGGCGGCGTTCCTTCGGCTTCGCTCTCCATCATTGCCGATAAATAGCCGATAATGTTCCGATAAAATTCCGAACCCCTCACCCTGCCCTCTCCCCACTGGGGAGAGGATTCAACCGGTATCTAAAGAACCGATGCGGCTCAAAATACGTGAGCTTGGAGATTGTCTTCAGCCTACAAGAGGGATGGTTTTATTACGGGGTGACGGTGGGGGGAATTGGAGTTGGGGTTTCGAGGCTGGGTTTGGCAACCAGATACCAGGACGTAATTGTGTTCAAGCGGTCGCTGGGTTCGTACAGCGGTCCCATGCTGACCCCCTGTACCTGCTGGTCGATCCCGAAAGAGTAAACCGGGTAAAACAAAGGCAGAGCCGGCATTTCGGATGCGAAGCGGACCTGAAAATTACGATATCTTTTAATCCGATCCGCTGGAGGTACCAACACGCGCGCTTGTTCCAGATATTCACTGGCTTGTCGATCGTCCCATCCAGAGTAGTTTTGTCCCCCGGTTATCTGAGCCTGGTGCCAGAATGGATAAGGATCCGGATCCGGAGAACGATCCAGGTTCAGTTCCACTAAAGCTGCCTGGTATGTGCGTGGTTCGAGATAATCGTTTATTAATTCTTCATAGGAAATGGGTTTTAAATCCACCTGAACTCCCAGCTTTTGCCAGTCCTTTTGGATTGATTCTGCGATTTGCTGATATTCATCGACATCAGGGTAGACCATCTCAAACGCAAGGCGTACACCGTCTTTGGCGCGCACATTACCACCCTCCGCCGGGATTGTATAACCGGCTTCCTTCAGCAAATCAACAGCGGCTTCAGAATCATAATTAATCTGTTCGATGCCTTCATAATAGGCCCAACTTTCTGGAAATACAGGACCGTGAGCGATGATCGCCTGGCCTCCCAATAAGCGGTCCACAATCCAACGCCGATTGATGCCCATCAACAACGCCCGCCGCACCAGCGGATCCTGGAGAAACGGAAGTGTTGGAATGTCAAGATTGAGAAACACTAAGTTGAGACGAGACCGGCGACCAGTGAAGAGGTTCAAATCGGATTCTTTGAGAGCGCTATCAAGCACGTCCGCAGTGATTTCGCTTACCCCCATTACTTCACCCCCCTGGTAGGCAGCAAATGCGGATGGCGAATCGGGATAATATTGGAAAAAAACCTCTTCGATATACGGCTTATGTCCGAAATAATCATCAAAAGCGGACAGCGCAACTCCTGTAATTTCCTCGTTCTCCATTTGCAACCCATCAAACTGATAAGGACCACTGCCTACCGGGTCCAGATTAAACGGGGCGTTGATTATCTCCTGCGCAGTCAGATTACCTAAGAGATGTTTTGGCAAGATACCAAAAGTTAAATGATCCAGGAAGGGGGAAAAAGGTTCGGGTAATTTAAATTGGAGGGTTTTTTCATTAAGCGCCCCAACTTCAATCTGGCTCCAAAATTTCTGCAGGTCGGGGGGCAAAGGCAGATTTTCATCCCGTAATAATTCGATGGTGAAGATCACATCTTCACTTGTAACAGGTTTCCCATCATGCCAGACGGCTTCATTTCGCAGCGAGAAATTGTAGACAGTTCCATCCTGTGAAATACCCCACGATTCGGTCAGATCGCCCTGAGCTGAACCCCTCGAATCAAAACGTATCAAGCTGCTGTACAACAAGCGATCAACTGCTCTGTCGGCAGGATTAGCAGCATCCAAAAGTGGGTTTAACCGCCCAAGCGACCCTATCAACGCTTCTGTGTAGACACCGCCAGTGGTCGGCTCGATCACCGCCTCAATTCCCGGCAGCACAGACGGCTGCTGCCCCAATAACAACACTCCAATAATAATCAGAGCAATTACTACGATCAGGATCTGCCAGCGTAATCTCTTCATCGGAAGCAACAAAAAAAGGCGCCCATAATCAATATCATAAGACGCCCTCTATCTACCTCGTCCTGCATTTTTGGATGTAAATACCTAATTCAATCAAATTGTGGTCACTACTTTGGAGAGCATTCAGTCATCGGGTAATTGTGAAGGTTTTTTATACGAAAACAGGGACCGCTACCACTGTGGCAAGGCACAATGCAAAGAAAATAACACTGAGTACAATCGTGACTCGGAAAAGGGTCTTTTCGATACCCCTGCGGGCAGTGAAAACGCCACCGGTATCCGCACCCGTTAAACCACCCAATCCAGCACCTTTACTCTGCATGATCACACTTGCGATAAGCGCAATTGACGTTATAATCAATGAGATGTATAGATAGTTCGCCACAAATTCCTCCTGCCAAGTTTATATATACTTCGTTTATATATATATATTGCTTTTAAGCAGGGTGGATTATACCTTTCGTTAAGAGAATAGTCAAATACTTCCGCCCCCAATTTTTCGCTGTTCTTGAGATAATAATACAAAACTATCCTGTACCGATCGTCTTCGCATGTACGAAATCGTTATCAACTTACATATGCATACTAAGTATTCGGACGGTCACGCGAATCACGCTGAAATCGCCCAGGCTGCAATCCGTGCCGGTCTAGATGCAGTTATTGTCACCGATCATAATGTCCTGGTAAATGGACCCGAAGATTACTATATCAATGGGGATCAGCGAGTGCTGCTGTTGGTGGGAGAAGAAATCCACGATCAGACTCGACAGCCGCAAAAAAATCACCTGCTCGTATTGGGAACGAAGCGTGAACTGGCTCCTTTCGCGCCCGATCCACAACATTTAATCAACATGGTGCACAAGGAGGGAGGATTGTCCTTCATCGCTCATCCAGTTGATCCTGCTTCCCCGGCGTTCAACGAGCCAGATATTTCATGGATTGATTGGAATATTCAGGGATTCAACGGCATTGAACTTTGGAACGCGATGTCAGAATTCAAATCGCTATTGACATCCAAACTGCGTGGAATTTACTACGCCTTGAACCCAAAGCGGGTTGCAAGGGGACCTTTCCCGGAGACTCTCCAGAAATGGGACGAACTGCTGGCAACAGGAAAACGTATCGTTGCGATAGGTGGTTCCGATGCCCATGCATTCCCAGCCAGTTTTGGTCCTCTTCAGCGCACTGTATTCCCCTATGAATTCCATTTTCGGGCTGTTAACACCCATCTCTACATCCAACGCCCCTTAAATGGGGACATAGATAGCGACCGGGGGCAGATCTTGAATGCTCTATCACGAGGCTGCGCCTTCATCGGGTACGATCTCCCTTTCTCCACCCGTGGTTTCCGGTTTTATGCCCACGGGATGGACCGCACAGCCTGGATGGGAGAAACAATCTCTTCCCGCAGAGGTATCACTTTTCAGATTTGTTTACCGTTCGCGACCGAATGCCAGCTTTTAAAAGATGGTGAGATCGTTAAGACCTGGCACAAACATAAAAACAGCGCCTATATAACAAGCGAGCCGGGAGTATACCGGGTGGAAGCACGTATACATTATCAGGGTCAAAGCCGCGGTTGGATATACAGCAATCCAATTTATGTGGAGTAGGTGGCATCCAAAAGATGGCTGCTTGCATATTTGCTCGCTTCACTCGCAAAATGCACGGCGATGATAATATGCTGGAGAGCGGATGCGGCATCCAAAAAACGGATGCGGCTCACAAAAAAAGTGAGCTTGCATATTTGGCTTAAAATACATGAGCTTGGCGAAAGCTTCGCTTTCGCCCCTAGATATGAATCGTTGGCATACTTGGTATGCTTGGCAAAATGCATGGCAATAATACTGGGCAGTAAAGAGCACTGCTTTCATCCTGGTTACGATGCTCTGCGTCGTAACCTGAGGGTGAAACGCTCTGCGTAAAAGTGTGATCGGTTGAAGAGTGGTAAGTTGATCATTATATACATGTGGAAGCACGCGGAGCGTGTATAGTTTGCGTTCCAACGCGGGAGCATTGGAACGAGGGAATATGCTTGGCGAAAGCTTCGCTTTCGCCCCTTGATATGAATCGTTGGGAATAGGTAATGAAATTTAAACTAAACGCTCCGTATAAGCCTACCGGAGACCAACCAGAAGCAA
>CBFDCK010000205.1:0-4329 GCA_965603285.1 uncultured bacterium | reverse complement strand
GAAACCCGGGAGGCGATGAGCAGTGTGCTTTGCCGCTGCACCGGTTATGTCAGGACCATCGACGCCGTTTTGAGAGCCGCGGCTTACCTGCGCGGTGAATCCGTTGGGTCGATAGTCATACCGCAGATTACTTTGCCCCCTGAAAGTGAAAAGCCCCATCTGCCCGATGCTTACTATCGTCATGGGGATCATTGTGACCCGCTGCTTCCGTTGGTTTTCACCCCACCAATTATGAGTGAAACACACTTTGTCGGTAAACCGCAAGTTAAAGTGGATGGTGAAAAATTGGTGCGCGGGCGACCGGTGTTTACGGATGATTTTCGCCTGGAAGGTATGCTCTATGGGGCCCTGCTAACCAGTCCATACGCCCATGCCCGTATTAAGAGCATCGATATCAGCCGTGCGAAAGCGCTTGCGGGGGTTGAAGTTGTCCTGACGCATGAAGATATCCGGCGTGTGAAATATGCTTCTGGTGGGCAGAGTTATCCTCAGCCACTGCCGTATGACCAGGTGAGCTTGGATAATAAGGTGCGTCATGTTGGTGATCGCGTCGCTGTCGTCGCGGCACATTCTCCCGCAATTGCTGAGCAAGCGCTCAAATTAATTGAAGTTGAATACGAAGAACTGCCACTCGTACTGGATCCGGAAGGTGCAATGCAAGACGGCGCGCCAGTTATCCATGATGAAACGGACACAGAAGGGATTTATGATGCTGAGCATAATATTGTTTATCACATAGAGGCCGAGGTTGGCGATGTAAATAAGGCATTCGCTCAAGCGGAACATATCTTCGAAGGGCAATATAGCACACCGAAACAACAACACACTCATATGGAACCTCATGTCTGCATCACTTATTGGGACGAGGACGACCGCTTGATCATTCGCACAAGCACCCAGGTTCCATTTCACATCCGTCGTATGGTGGCTCCTTTAATCGGGCTGCCCGTTAAAAGTATCCGGGTGATCAAACCTCGCATTGGAGGAGGATTCGGAAACAAGCAGGATATGGTCCTGGAAGATTTATGCGCACACATGACCCTCGCCACGGGACGACCCGTGCGCATGGAATATACTCGCAAGCAAGAATTCACAAGCTCTCGCAGCAGGCACCCAAATTTGATCCGTTACCGGATCGGCGTCACAGAGAATAAAGTAGTTGCTGCATACCTGTATCTGATCGGAGACACTGGCGCTTATGGAGCGCATGGTCTGACTGTGCAGATGGTGGGTGGTCAAAAAGGGTTAACGCTGTACAACCCTCCCAATGCGCGCTTTGTCAGCGATGTTGTTTACACCAATAAACCACAAACGGGGGCTTTTCGCGGGTATGGCGCGATGCAGTGTCAATATGGCATCGAAGTGCTGATGGAAGAAATCGCCGTGAAGCTGGGATTAGATGTGGTTGAATTTAAACGCAATAATTGGCTCAAAATCGGTGAGCCGATGTATCTTGCCCAATCCTTGGGTGAGGGACGGGAAGGATTTGAGCAAAAATTGGAGAGCAGTGGATTAGAACAATGTGTGAACATCGGTCTTGAGGCGACTGATTTCTACACTAAGCGCGATAGACACCAGGAGCAAAATAATCGTGTTCGGCGCGGCATCGGCATGGCAGTGGTAATGCACGGAAGCGGTATTGCCGGATTGGATATGGCTGCCGCGACGTTGAAAATGAACGATGATGGATCTTTCAACCTCTTGATCGGAGCCACGGACCTGGGAACCGGTTCCGATACCATTCTTGCTCAGATTGCGGCGGAAGTATTAGATATTCCTGTTGAAGATTTGATTGTGTACTCCTCGGATACGGACTTCACTCCTTTTGATAAAGGTGCATATGCCAGCAGCACCACATACATCAGTGGAGGAGCAGTACAGAAAGCCGCATTGAAGGTCAAACGACAGATCCTGGACCATGCAGCCGTTATGCTCGAATTGGATGATCCCAGCGAACTGGAGTTGAAGGACCGCAAGGTGTTAGCCCCCGATGGCGCCTATGTCACCTTGAAGCAAGTCGCTCTTAGCAGCCTGCACCAACAAAACCAGCACCAGATCATGGCTACTGCATCCCACATGAGTTATACAAGCCCGCCACCCACGGCAGCCCAATTTGCGGAGGTTGCAGTTGATCTTGATAGTGGCGTAATAACTGTTGAGCGATTGCTCATGGTGGTGGATTGCGGTCGGGTAATTAACCCGCTTACTGCTGCCGGTCAAGTGGAGGGTGGTATGGCGCAAGCGCTAGGCTTTGCTTTGACTGAAGACATGCTGTTTGACGAGAAAGGACGCTTGCTCAACGCTCGGTTTGGTCCCTATCATATTCTAAAAGCTGATGAAATGCCGCTTATGGATGTGATCTTTGTCCAGACAGACGAGCCCAGCGGTCCGTTTGGCGCCAAGTCAGTCGCCGAGATTTCCATTGACGGCGTGGCTCCGGCTCTGGCAAGCGCGATCCATGACGCCACCGGTGTGTGGATTCGTGAACTGCCTTACACACCTGAGAGAGTGCGTTCTGCTATATCGTCCTAGCCATCAAGGTTGGTGAACTGACCGCGTAGACTGCTTTCGCATAGCCTTTAAGACGTTCTTCTGCCTGGCTGTCGCCGACTAATTCTGCGTACGGCAGCATGGTGCCTTGCCAGGATTCAGTGAACCAGCGTGCACCCTGGGGGAGTGGTTTGTCCGTTAACTGATCGCATTCAAAGGGCCATGGGTTGGAATAGAAATAAGGCTCCGAATAACTGTCATCGCCGGGGGAAAACCCCAGGTTAAGCTGGGCTGGGTTCTGGGTCGCTTCCCCGCCTTCACCAGTTTCCACCATTCGTGTCCCGAACCACTCGAAAGCCAGGTCAAAATGGTGAGGCCAGAACTGCACCGGGCTCACTTCACCGCTCAGGCTTGCTCTGTATTCCTTGAAAATGCGGTCTACGTTATTCAGTGCTGTGAAGTACTTTTCGGCGTACTCAGGGTTATAAACCCGCGGCTCTTCGTTCTCAAACCTCGCTCGATCGTATTCCCCGATCAGACCCATATCTGCAACTGCAGATAATATTTCGTTTCCGAATTCGGTCCCTGAAAGTCCGGCTGTCATATCGAACTCGCGTATGAGACCCTGACTTGTGGAGAGAATGACCATGTGCCTGGTCAGATCCATCTTAAGGTTAAAGGTTCCACCGTCGGGCAATCGCATAACATCAGTGACCAGACCCTCGGGTACGACCCTCAAACTGACGTGCCACCATTTGGGGTCAAACTCGGCATGTACCCTGGGGAGGACACCTACTGCTTTGGCATACAAGTGCAGTGTATCGCGTGTGGGTTGCCATCCTTTCAAGGATGGGAAGAGATTTTTGTTTGAAATGTTCAACTAACTCCTGAATGTTTTTTTTAACAAAGCTTATCCATTTTGTGCTTCTTTGGATAACGATGGTATGCTCCTAGCTAAAAAATACCAGTTTTTGTAGTATGTAGTAGATGTTTATTTCTTTCATTATTATAATTGATGTATTTTGGAACCACACTCTTACTTGAGAGGTATGGTTGCACTTGATCTTGGTACAATTCGGCACGGCTATTACATGTTATGAATTATTGGGATTACAAATGGCGATATTTTTGGATAGTGCCAAAAAGAATGAAATAAAACAAGCCATGGCGTTTGGTTGGGTCAGCGGTGTGACCACCAACCCGAGCTTGCTGGCAAAAGCAGGTCGTCCTCCAAAATAAATTCTCGAGCAGCTTTCATCAATCAGCACTGGTTCGCTGTTTTACCAATTGATGGCGAAGATGTCGCACGAAATGCTGCAGGATGCAAATAAAGCCCGCGATTTGGTAGGCGATAAGCTGGTCCTTAAGATCCTCCCGATGAAGGCATGTTTCTGATTCCGTTCACAATATTCGGGAGATTTCCCTTGTTGTGTCACTGCTGTTTTTGGTGAATGGCAGGTTCTGGTTGCCCGCGAGGCTGAGGATGTATACATCGCGATTTACGTGAACCGAGCCACGCGGTGCTTGGAGACGGGATTAAATTAGTGAGAAATATGTCTGCCGTTTTATCAGGAAGCAGTACCCAAATCGTAGCCGCAAGCAGCAAATCGCCATGTGAAGCAAGCGCGGTTTTGATGTCTAAATCCCACCATCCGGCGATTCCTTATGATGTCCTCCAGGTATTGATGAACCATGAAATGTCTGAAAGTGAGATCGCTGAGTTTTAAGGAAGCGAGGTTGGATTTGAGAATTAACGACCCTGGGATTGATAATTAGTGGTTGAAGTCTTCATAATCAATTGAATCTAAAAGTTTGATCTAAAAATTGTGATAATGGCTG
>CBFDCK010000204.1:0-4429 GCA_965603285.1 uncultured bacterium | reverse complement strand
TTTTTTATCTGGGGAAGGGAGACCGGACATCTGAATACCTGTCTGGCTGGACGATTTCTCTTTCCCACCTCCTTCTACAACCCGCATTTTACATTCGCTGGTTAAACTTCGTCCAGGACCTGATGGGGCTAACCGTCTTGCTGTTGGCATTCACGGGCGTATTGATATCCAAACCCCGCAACCGGGCCTTGTTAATCGGCTTATGGGCAGGTTATGTCCTTTACGGTCTCTTTCTACCTTACCAGATGTACACCCATAACTATTACCATTTGCAGTTAATCCCCATCATTTCGATCTCACTTCTTCCAGTAGTTGGACTCATCCTCACCCGCATCATCCAGCAAAGTAAGGTATGGCAAGCTCTATTCGGGGTCGTCATCTTAATCGGGCTGGGATATTTAAGCTGGATAGCAATACTCCCACAATACGCCCAAGATCACAGGCAAGAGCCTGTATACTGGGGAGAAATCGCTTCTCATCTTCCTGAAGATGGTAAGATCATGGCGCTTACACAGGATTATGGTTTCCGCTTAATGTACTATGGCTGGCGTAAAGTCACATTGTGGCCCAACCGCGCTGAACAGAAGCTCATGAAACTGCGTGGCAGCGACAAGGACTTCGAGGAATTCTTCAATAAACGCACCGACGGTAAAAATTACTTTATGATCACGTCTTTCAACCAGTTTGACGACCAACCCGCTTTAAAGCAGTATCTTTACGATAATTATCCAATCCTGGCTGAGGGGGAGGGTTACCTGATCTTTGACATACGGACCTCGCCGCAATAATTGATGCAAGACCCGTGTGTCTCTTACCACATGCATACACCAACTAATCCCTTAGTTTCAATAATTACCCCCTCATACAATCAAGCAAAATTCTTGGAGCAGACCATTCGCTCGGTACTGGCTCAAGATTACCAACCTATCGAATTCATCATCATTGATGGAGCTTCAACGGACGGCAGTTTGGAGATCATTCGCAGATTTGAGGATCGATTGATCTTTTGGATCTCTGAACCCGACCAGGGTCAGGCTGATGCAATCAATAAAGGTTTTAATCAAGCCCGCGGGGATATCGTCGCCTGGCTAAATTCGGATGATTTATACCTGCCAGGAGCAGTGTCGCAAGCCGTTGATGCATTACAAACAGAGCCCGAGCTGGGCATGGTTTTTGGCGACGCCCTAACGATCGATACCCAAGGCAGACCATTGAACCTGCTCGCGTTTGGAGACTGGGGCTTGGTAGAGCTGATGAGCTTCCGAATCATCTGCCAGCCAGCGGTTTTTATGAGAAGAGCTGTCCTCGACCAGACCGGCTCCCTCGACCCAAATTACCATTTTCTTCTGGATCACCATTTATGGATTCGGATCGCGAAGACAGCCCCGATTCGCCATATCGCCACCGGCAGTAAAGCTGTCGGAAGAACGAGTGACGATCAAAGTTTTAGCCTCTGGGCTGCCGCCCGCCACCATCCCGGGGCCAAGAACGTGAACCAGGCTTCAAAATTTGGTGAGGAAGCTCTCAGGCTGCTTGCGTGGATGGAAGAGCAACCCGATCTAGTCCCTTTGGTAAAACGGTACAAGAAGCAGATCTATGCAGGCGCATACCGCTTGAACGGGCGATACTTATTGGACGGCGGTCAACCAAAAGCCGCCCTAAAATCTTACTGGCGTGCATTCACCAACAAACCCGACTTCACCCTGAAGCACAAGCACCGGATTCTGTACGCCACGACAAGTCTCATTGGTGCTGATGGATTAGTAGATCGATATTATCGCCACCCTGCAGAAAGAAAATCACTTCCAATCAAATCACATGAGCTTGAAGGGTGGCCAGGTCTGGATATAAATAAAACTAGCGGGAAACAGCGTGCCTGATAATGAAACACGACCTATCCTGGTAACAGGCGCTCACCGTTCCGGTACCACCTGGGTTGGGAAAATGCTCGCGGCCAGCGGTGAAGCCGTTTATATCAGTGAGCCGCTCAACCTTTGGCACCGACCCGGCATTCTACGTGCGCCGGTCAACCACTGGTACACTTACATTTGTGAACAAAACCAGGATGATTATCTGCCCGCCTTTCAAGAAACCCTGCGCCTCCAATATCATGTTTTGGAAGACATTAAATCGTTCCGCAGGTTTAAAGATCTACCGCTTATGCTGCAGGACAGCAGCAACTTTTTTCTGGGAAGTATGCAGGGTAAACGCCCGCTTCTTAAAGACCCTTTCGCGGTCTTTTCAGCGCCCTGGTTTGAGAAGGCACTGGATTGCCAGGTGGTCATAATAGTTCGCCACCCTGCAGCCATTGCCAGCAGTTTAAAGCGCCTGGGTTGGTCGTTCGATTTGGAGCACTTACTGGCGCAACCGCTCCTGATGAACGATTTGCTTGAACCATATCGCGACGACATGCTAGCAATGACGAAAAATCCGCAGGACATCATCGGACAGAGTGGTTTACTGTGGCGCATAATCTACCAGGTAGTGGCACATTATGAACCCAAATATCCTCACTTCCAGGTTTTGCTCCACGAGGATTTATCACTTGATCCTATTGACAGTTTTCGCAGCCTTTACAATAGCTTCGGTCTAAGTTTTTCCCCACACGTAAAACAAGTCATTCTTAAATCAAGCAGCCAGAACAATCCCGGGGAACGGGCGGACAGTTCAATTTACGCAACCCGCCTTAACAGTCAGGCAAACCTTAATAATTGGAAGCGCCGTCTAGACCCGGATGAGATCACTCGTTTACGCAGCTTGACAAAAGATACAGCTGCGATCTATTATTCCGAAGAATCCTGGCAGTAGAACATGCCGTCATCACCCCTCGTTTCTGTTGTCACGCCATCATACAACCAGGCTCAGTTTCTCGAGGAGACTATCCAGTCTGTGCTGGCACAAGATTACACGCCCGTCGAATATATCATCGTGGACGGGGGCTCAACGGATGGCAGCCTGGAGATCATCCAAAAATATGCCGACCGGTTAGCGGGGTGGGTTTCTGAGCCGGACAACGGACAAACGGATGCCATCAACAAAGGTTTTGAACGCGCAAAAGGCGACGTTCTTGCCTGGTTGAACTCAGACGATTCGTATCTACCCAATGCGTTATCTGAGGCGGTGAAATTCCTGCAGACACACTCCCATGTAGGAATGGTCTACGGGGACGCCAATCTGGTCGACGAAAACGGGCACCTGCTCGGAAAGTTCCCCGCCCGGCAAACGGACTACCGCCGTTTAATGCGCGGTTACGTCCATATCCCCCAGCAAGCGTCTTTTTTTCGGGCTGAGCTGTGGCGGGAGGTCGGTCCACTCGATCCGACCTTCTATTTCGCGATGGATTACGACTTATGGGTGCGAATCGCACGCATATCTACCTTACATTACTACCCCCAAACCTGGGCCAACTTCCGTTTACATGACTCGGGCAAGTCAGTAGCTGAGGATGACCGCTGCTGGCCCGAGATGGTGCAAGTACACCGCCGTGAGGGCGGAAGCCGGTTCTCTTGGCTGGTATTGAAGGCCAAAATCCGTCCCCGATTATTTTCATGGATTCCGTTGAGCCTACGCTTATGGCTGCGGCGCAATCTAATATAAAGAACAACAATTATGGATAAGACAGCCAGAAGCTCGATATATGATTCATCGAAGCAAGTCTCCCCGGAACTCGAGGAACTGCGAGAAATTATTCGCTACCGCAATCTTGTAAACCAGATGGTGAGGCGGGACCTCCTGACGCGCTACAAACGATCGGTCCTGGGTGTTGCATGGACGATGCTGAACCCTTTGGGCACTGCCATTGTGCTTACGGTTGTTTTTTCGAGTGTGTTCGGGGGCGTAGATAAAGGCTACCCCGTTTATGTATTATCTGGTCTGATTGCCTGGAATTTTTTCTCCCAAACAACCAATGCGGCAATTGTAAATCTTGTTTGGGGTGGTGGTTTGCTCAATCGAATCTATATCCCAAGGACTGTGTTCGGTGTATCTGCCGTCGGGACTGGTCTTGTGAATCTGCTTCTATCACTTGTTCCCTTGATCATTATTATGCTGGTTATAAGCATTCCTCTTGCACCCAGCATGCTCATCTTACCTATTCCAATTCTATTCCTCGCAATGTTCTCTCTTGGGGTAGGTCTATTTATCTCAAGTTTAGCCATATATTATTCAGACGTAGCTGAAATGTACCAGATTGTTCTAATGGCCTGGTTCTATCTCAGTCCTGTTATTTTTAAGGATGATTTTCTACCACCTCAAGTACTAACAGTAATTAAACTTGTAAATCCAATGTACCATCTGATCAACCTCTTCCGGACGCCAATTTACGAAGGAAGAATCCCTGATTTATCCGAGTTCTTGGTGTCGGGATTGTGGGCTATAACTGCACTAACCATCGGTTGGGTAGTTTTTTCAAGAAGAGCAGACGAGTTCG
>CBFDCK010000203.1:0-4443 GCA_965603285.1 uncultured bacterium | reverse complement strand
TGCCTTCTTGCCGATCTGGAAACCGCCCGAGACGTGCAGAATACCGGTAAGCAGGATTACAGCGCCCAGGATATTTTTAACCATATCTTCCGCCACCCAATGGCGGGACAGGTCTCGAGTGACCATCATCAAGCCTGCAAGCGCACCTACGATTCCCAGGACCAGAAGCAGCTTGCTTCTTTTTAGATGCATTTCCTGCCTGACCAGCAGAATACCGCTCATTAACCAGAACATCCCCATGAAATTTCCGAGCATCTTATGAGTTTTATCCGGGATAAACAGCAGTGATATCCCCAGTGCAAATGCCAGCAGGGCGCGTATAAGCGTAATCCAAAACAGGACATTAATTTTATGCTTAGCCTCATGATCTTGATTATTGTTTTCAGCCATTTTATTAATCCCTTTTTTATCCTTATGACATCATCATTTATTTGTCGCTCCCTGCCGCATCGACCGCGTTGCGGACAGTATCATAGATGCGCTCTTCACCTATTTTTTCAATCACGCCGGCCATTTTCAGCAGCTTATGGCAACCGGAGTGGACGCGTGCCAGCGACAGTTCGACGCCGTAGCGCTGGGCATAATCAAAGAAATCAGTCAGAGCTGAAGCGCCGGTGTCGTCGACGAAGAAAACCTCCTCAAAGTCAATGACCACCGTGTGCGGCAGTTTTCCATCAGCGCCTGCTTTTATTAACAGCGCTTCGCCGGTTTTCTTGAATGGCTCAGCGTTGGCGAAGATCAGCGGCGCCGCGAAGCGGTAGACGATCACACCAGGGATATCATGCGCTTTAGAGTGGGTTTCACCGTGGCGGCGACCGTACATCCAGGACATTGTTTCGAAATCGCCAGTTTCATCAACCTTCCCCAGCACAGCCCGACCCGGGAAACTGATGCGGAAGACGATATAAATGATTGACATTACGATGCCGGCGATCATGGCAGGCAGCAGGTCGAATGCCAGCACCAGCAGGAAAGTGATCAAACCCAGGGCGAAGTCAACCTTGTCAACCCGATACAGTTTTTCCAGTTTCTTCGGACTGGCAGAACCCGCCATGGCGTTGATCACAATCGCAGCCAGGACTGTCTCTGGCAGCCACTGGAACGCCGGCGCCAGGAAAGCCAGCGTGAGCAGCACCATCCCCGCCAACAAAATATTCGACATCTGGGTCTTGGCGCCCGCGCTCATGGCAGCCGAAGATTTCGACAGGCTGCCGGTAACCGCCATGCCGCCCAGTAAGCCCGCGCCGATGTTCCCGAATCCATAAGCGCGGAACTCCTGGTTGGTATCCAGCGAATCATGGGTCTTTTTGGAGATTGTGCCCGAGGCGCCCCAGCCCTCGGAGAAACCGACCAGCGCAACCACGGCACCTGCCAGCAGCAGCTGCAGCCAGGTAGAGGCGTCAATCCCGGTCGGTATTGCGAATGAGGGTAAACCCTGGGGGATCTTGGCGACCAGATCGATATCTGGATTGAAGACCGCCACGATCACCGAGGTCAGCACAACTGCGGTTAACGCCGCCGGCAGCTTGGGGATGAAGCGCTGTATGGCAAAGATCAGCAGCAGCGCGCCGACTCCGATCACGGCTGCGGTCCAGTTCCAGTCCCCGATCTGGGAAATCGCCGACCACAGCTTTTGAAATGTATTCCCATCCGCGACTTTGATGCCGAACAATTTGCCAAACTGACCGACAATGATCTGGATCGACATGCCGGTGATGAACCCGGCCATGATCGCCTTCGACATAAAGTTGGTAATCCACCCCATCTTGGCCAGACCCGCAATAATGAACACCACCCCTGCAGCAAGCGCCAGCGCAGCCGTCATGGTCACCGCCGTGTTCTGGTCGCCTCCCGAGAGCGCACCCACGGCGCTGGCGGAGATGGCTGCCACGGACCCAGCTGCAGCGAACACCAGCAGCTTCGATCCTCCGAACAGGGCATACCCGATCAGGGCTAAAGGCGCTGCATAGAGACCAATCTGCACAGGAACTCCCGCCACCGAGGAGTACCCCATCGATTCTGGAATCAACAGGGCTGCCACGCTCACAGCAGCAATGAGGTCGGCGGTGAGGAACTTGCCCCAATTGTATTTCGGCAGCCAGACCCCGATCGGGAACCAGCGCTCCAGCGTGCTGGGAGCCTTTGGAAGAGCTTTGGACTGCTTGGATTGTACGCTTTGGGTTGTCATGATTAATTACTCCTTGCTGATCAGCTGTGATTACATATATATGTTCGTTGCGTTATTAAGATGGCCTCTTCCTTTAATAAGCCACTACTCGGCATTCCCTGAAAAAAGGGGTTGGAATCCGCTGGCGCAGGCATGTTCTGCACCAGAAAACAACCTGTGGTAGTCCATTTTTGAGCAGCGGTTATGCAGCCGAATCATCCGGCGCTGGTTTTGATGGGCTGTCGGCGCTCATTAAATCTGCCAGACCGCGCGTATCGTCATAGGCGTCCAGGATTACGTCCTTTACGATCATGGTCAGGGGCACCGCAAGCAGCGCGCCCATGGGACCTAAAACCCAGCCCCAAAAGAACAAAGACAATACAACAACCAGGGAGGACAGGTTCAAGCCTGCCCCCATCAATTTTGGCTGGAGGAAGTTCTGCACGCCGCCGTTGATGACCACATATCCAATCACCACAATCAGCGCTTTTGTGGCTCCAAATTCTAAAAATGCCATCGCAGCCGGCGGGATCAGCGCCAGCCAGAAGCCGACGCTGGGGATATACCCTGTCAGAAAAGCCAGCAATCCCCACAGGATGGGGAAATCCACGCCAAGGATGAACAAGAATACGGTGTTAACCACCCCTACCAGAAGATTGATCATGGTCGTGATGCTGACATATTCGCGCAAATCTTTGGCGAGGCCGCGGAAGCGGTTCATTGTTGGGCTGTTTTGCGAAAAATCGGTCTTCATCTTTGAGGTCAAACCCGGTGTGGATAGGAGCATAAAGATGAGCACCATCAGCATCAACACTACGCCGGAAAGTAGACCAAGCACTCCACCGAATAAGGAACCAACGTATGTCAGGAGTTTAGAGGGTTCAGTACCCTGGATGGCGGTTTCAACACTATCAGCATCAAGACCGCTTGATGCCAGATAAGCCTGCAGAGAATCGGACTGCCCTTGCAGACCATCCGCGTATTGGGGCAGGGTAACGATCACCTGGTTTATCGAAAAACCAATGACAGCGATCAACGCCACAATGGCCACGATCAACACAACAATCGTGACCAGCATTGACAGCCCCTGAGACAGCCCTTTGCGCTGAAACCAGTCCATCAAAGGCGTTACACTGATGGCAATGATCACTGCCAGCAGGATTGGACTCAGAATGGATGAAGCCAGCTTCATCCCAGCTATAATAAGGAATAGACCCGCCCCACCCATTAAAACCCCGAGAACCGAAGAATTTCCTGTATTTGTTTTCAACATATTCGCCTCCTCAGGATAAGAATCATTGCAGTAGTAACCCTAAGGGGGCAACTAGCGTTGCTTAACCCTTAGGGTCTTCTTCACCTCAGCATCAGGCAGAAGTGTCTTCTGCAGAGGTATCTCCAGCAGAAGTATCTTCAGCAGAACTGTCGTCAGCAACCTTCTTAGAAGCGCGCTTTTCTTTCAGGGAGGCTTCCCATTTGCTCATTGCCGAATCGGGCGTGGACTGCCAGGCTCCGATTGATAGCAGAATGCCAACGATCATCAGGAACACCGTCTGGACGAACAATCCGTGGGTGACCACATAGAAAATCTGGCGTCCCAGATCTCGCAGTAAAGGATAGGTAATCGAGATCAGGATATTGGAGCGGATGTACGAGAAGAAGATGATAGACACCAGCATCGTCAGCGCCAGCGTAATCCCGATCCAGATCAGGGTCTCCCGACGCCACAGGGACACAAACCAGGCTGCCACTAAAGCCAGGATGCCCATCAGAGGCAGCAGCAGCCCAAAAATGTTCAGGTTGGATACAATCTCCTGCACGTAAGCAACCCGTTGGCTCTCCAAAAGCACCAGTACTCCTTCACTCGCGCCAGGAATGATTTCCATGTCCGTCAAGCCAAACTTGTTTTCGACGAAATCATAAGCATCGCTCAAATCGAGCGTTAGCTGCCCGTCCCGCATGTACAGCTTATCACCCTCACCTTTCAGAACGCTGATGATCCCCTTGTGACCAGCCCGGTTCAAGCCCACCCAGACGGTGTTGAAGGCGTCACTCTGGATCAATGTATTGACCGTATTGTCTGCGAACTGCTCAACGCCTAACGCCAGAGGCGCGCTGAACGCCTGCAGTTTTGGGGGCAAGGTTTCTGCCAATTCCCCCTCAACATCCACCTGGGCAAACAGTTCAGTGACCACATACTGGCTGAGGATGCCCGAGACGGTCGGGTCTTTGCTCAACGGACCCACCGCGGAAACCCATCCATTCGTGTTGAGCAGCGT
>CBFDCK010000202.1:0-4593 GCA_965603285.1 uncultured bacterium | reverse complement strand
GGATGAATTGCAGATGCACTTGGATTACCAGATTGCGCATCAGACACCAGAAGGGACCTGGGATCCTACCTGGTCGTGGGGGGACTCTTATCCAGAGGTATGGGAGCAAGCCAAGCTGGAGTGGCGCGGCCACCTGACGCTTGAAGCAGTGACACAACTCCGCGCTTTCGGGCGCATTGAGGCATAAGAATGGGGCTGCCGCCCAACCACCGGCCATTCTTGAGGCATCAGATGTGAGGTGAACTTTGAATATCACGAATCTTGAGAAGGAGTATGCTCGGACCGTTACCGCATTGAACCGAACAGGAATTTTAACCCTGCTTCCACGATCGGAAAATTTAGGGGTGATTGGAATTGACAAAAAAGAGTATCCTGTACCAACTCAAGAACAGATGGGAGAAGTATTTACACGCAATAAGGAATTGGTTGACAGGAAAATGCGACAGGGATTTACTCAGCTTCAGTTTACGCCGATCGCAATGCCTACTTCACAACTTATTGATCGGGTAAAAACTGCCGTTCTTAAACATGCCGCAGCGGGAAAAATTATCCAGACAAAACAAAATTCTACTGACGCTGATATACCGGTTCGTGTAAATACTGGTGAACCGATCTGGATATGGGATAGGGTGCGTCAAGCAGTGGATACTCCTAACCTTGTTTATTTCCCTCAAGTCTACAACGATCGTAACCATCAAGGATTAACTAAAGAAGAAGCGATGCAGAATACAAGCTTATGTGCTGTGCCTGGTTGGAGTGTGGGACTAATTGAGCCTATACCTATTATGCCTCAACGAGGAAAGGGTAAAGTCATAGGAGGAAGAAAACAGCTAGAGCCATATTCTACCCCTCGTGATTATTTACAAACCTTAAGTACACCGATCTATCAGGGAGAAACGGGATGGACACCAGAAGATTTTCTCACCCACTTTATAACTCGGCTTGAAACAACCAATCAAGTAAGTCATGACCGGTATGACAGCAATGCTTTGTGGTTGCTTGGTTCGTATATGCCAAATTCTATGCCAACACCGCAACTTGTGCCAGTTGGCTACTGGGCTCGTGATGCTGGGCGAAAAATGCACTTGACTGCTCATCGCACGGGCAATAGGCTTAGAGGTTGGGTGGCGCGTTCCACGGTGAGACTAGGCACTTAAGTTTTATCCTTTCACCATCTTTTGTCTTCCCCTTTTTTAATTAGGGATGGGGCAAATCGGGGAGACAGTATGATCACTGGCAACTTACAGTGAAAAAGTAACTCCAGATCTACGATTAATATAACGGTTCATTTAATACTGAGCAACTTGTTCACGAATTGATAATGCATGCCATCCTCCCTGTTCTGTGAAAAAGATCCCTCCTAATCCATTTGTTTCTTGAAATTGTTTAGCAATGTCCAAAATTTGCACACATAAACTTTCAAGATCCAGGAAATGAAGTCTGATCCTCAAAAAATTCCCCAAATTCGGATTGGCGAGTATGAAAAATAAGGGGGGCTACAAAACAACCCGGTTGTGTCCGGTATGGGAATATTATTACGTGCTATCCAACCTTAATCGGACTGCTTCGTTGACGCGCAGCCCACTCCCATATAGCAGTTGGACCACCAGCTTGGTGCCACCAGACAAACGGACCAATATATGTTGGACTTCCAATTTTGTGAGAACACCCGGCAGACGTTTCAACATTTTGGCGCCCAAAAATTGAAAATTAGTTTTAAACGGTATTAGTAATACTTCCCGGTAAAGGAACAAGAGGGCACTGAAAGCCAAATTTTGGGTAGATGCTGCAACATTCCGATCTACAGCCAGGTAGGTCAGAAATGCCTCTACCTCCGATGCGCCCATACATTGTGGGTGTTTATTATCGTGGAAAAGTATGTACTGTTTGATCCAAATCAGATAAGCCCCTCCAGTTTTATTGGAATACTGTTTCAGTCGAATGGTATCGCGGACTCTATCGAGGAGTTTTTTGGGTTTTGGGTTCATCTCTACTGATATAAACAATTTTCATGATTTATTAATATGTGATATACTTTCACAAATATTATACGTTTAGTAATGTATAATGGACACTGTCCATTTTATGCCCTTTATTTATTTGTATAATGTGTCAAATTGGAGATATTACATTAAGAATTTTGCTTTAACCGTTAGGCCGCCTTTATCACGTATTAAAAGGGATATTATTTCCAATCGATCGCAAATTAAACCGAATAAAATGCACCAAAGACTCGTTTAATTAGTGATGCAAGTAATTCAGCTCACGAGAAATACTCCCCATTCAACTGCGGTGGCTGAACCATAGCACCACACCAAAAATATAGAAGGAAGGATACCCAAATGAATGCCATTGTATTCAAAAGTCGTCATCACTGTGTGAAGAGTTGTGTCAAACCGCCTTCCCAGATGGGTGTCCATGAACTGATTTACGAAATTTGAATTATTAAAGGAGACATAATGACCAACGCAAAATACAAGATTTCATCGATGGGAACAATACGTACATTTCTTAAAGAGGGGACCTGATCGGAAGCGATTATGAGCGTCGTTGACGCTTCTTTCGATCAACCGTTGAAACCCGAGGAGAAGGCCTCTATGGCTTTAGCGGGCGGATTATTGCAGCATGGTTACCAGTGCGGCATGCTGTGGGGTGCAACACTTGCCGCAGGGGCACAGGCGTATCGACGTCATGGCCCGGGCCCGCAAGCTGAAACTGAGGCAGTTGTTGCAGCACAGAGGCTGGTGGAATCCTTCCGTGCTCGCAACAAATATATCGATTGCTCCGATATTACTGATGTGGCATGGAAGCCACAATCGCGGCGCCAACTTGCATTGGATGTATTCAAGTTCTTTATCAAAGGCGGGCCCATAGGCTGCTTTCGCATGGCTGCAAAATATGCCCCGGAAGCCTTCGATGAAATTAATTGCGCTCTTTCAGAAGAAAATATCGAAACGCCCTCCCCTCCGGTAAGTTGCGCGGCAATGCTGGCTCAAAAATTGAGCGCATCCGACATGCATACGGTCATGGCAGCAGGATTTGCGGGCGGTATCGGCTTCAGCGGAGGCGCCTGTGGGGCGTTGGGAGCTGCAATATGGATCATCGGATTGACCAGCAGCATTGAAGGGGACGAGACAATTGGTTTTCAAAACCCCAGAGCCGAAGAAACGATTGAAAGATTTCTGAAAAGCACCGATTATGAATTTGAGTGCTCCGAAATAGTCGGGCGGAAGTTTGAGAGTGTTGGCGACCATGCCGGTTATTTGCGCGAGGGAGGCTGCTCGCAAGTCATCGAAGCATTAGCTGCTCAATCATCTGCAGGATAAGCTTTATTGAACGGCGGAAGGTATTGTGGGATATTTGCCTTAATCGATCTTCCGAAATAAATATGGTAGATTGCGACGAGAACCGAGGATATTTTAGCCCAACAGCGTGATAGGTTATGATGGATTCGTTTTTATAACCGTGCCCCATCCTGACGGGGTTTTATGAGTGAGATACCATGAGTAGTAAAGCGCCAATCAGTAGAGTTACAAGGACCAAGGAAGAAGCCAAAGCCAGCTACGATGGGATGAGCGGGTATTACGATCTGCTTGCCGGGCTTGCTGAGAAAAAGTACAAAGAAATGGGGTTGCAAAAGTTAAATGTTAAAGAGGGGGAGATAATACTTGAGATTGGCTTTGGCACCGGGCAATGCATAAAAGCTTTGGCTAACTCGGTTGGCAACTCAGGTAAGGTTTATGGAATTGATCTCTCGAAGGGGATGTTCAATGTTGCTCAAGCAAGGGTTAGCAAAGCAGGATTGTCCGGAAGCGTTGAATTGAAATGTGGAGATGCTACGAAACTCCCATTTAAAGACAACTTCTTTAATGCTATCTACATAAGTTTCACTATCGAATTGTTCGACACATCGGAAATCCCGGTTGTGCTGAACGAGTGTCAAAGAGTTCTTCGCTCTGGCGGTCGTATATGTATCGTAGCAATGTCAAAAAAGGAAAAGAGTGGTTTGGTGGTTAGGCTCTATGAATGGGCCCACGATAAGTTTACAAAATATGTGGATTGTCGCCCTATCTATGTTCAGAAAGCACTTGAAGATGCTGGCTTTCAGACTGAAAGTGTGACAGAAATGTCTATGTTCAGATTGCCAGTTGATACCGTTTTGGCAAAGAAAATATAGGTGAGAGATAAGAGCCGGGTTTTCTTGCTTGGCAACCTAACAATAATATTCAATCCGACCCGTAAGACTGCGACAATTGCAGATGATCGAACCAACGATTTGTTCTTTGGTTGTGGCATTCGTCGCCAACCTTTCCGTGCGGGTTAATTTTGGGCGTTTTATTGAAAGCTTGCAGGATGTGTTGTCGTAAACTATTCTGAAAATGACCAAATCAAAGTAATTTTGGAGGATACTCATGAAGGCAATTGTATATGAAAAATACGGACCACCGGATGTTCTTGAACTCAAAGTGGTAGAAAAACCCCTTCCTAAAGATAATGAAGTGCTTATAAAGATTCACGCAACAACAGTGACGACAGCGGAAATCGCCTTCCTAACGGGTGACCCATTTATTTCAAGATTTTTCACTGGTCTCA
>CBFDCK010000201.1:0-4611 GCA_965603285.1 uncultured bacterium | reverse complement strand
TATTTTACCACGCACCCAGTGAGGTCAAATTAAACCAGATTAATAAAACCGACCAACATTGTGCGCCGCTCTCTCACTCCGCTTCCATCACTGCGTCTGCCAACCAGGTCGTCAATTCCGTCTGGCTGGGGATGCGACCGGAGCAGACTAATTTCTCGTTTATCACCAACCCCGGAGTTGAGAGAATGGGATAATTCATGATCTCAGCGTGATCGGTGACCTTGATGATCTCTGCTTGCAAGCTCATATAAGTCAAAGCCTGCCTCGTGACTTCTTCCACCTTTTTACAATTTGCGCATCCAACTCCGAGAACTTTGATTTTCAGCATGTAATTCTCCTTAAGTGTTTATGATATCGGAAATAAGTTTACCTAGAGTATCGTCAGAACCAGGCCGAAGATATAGCCTGCCAGAGTAGAGAATATGGTCACCAACGAGACATAAGCAATCGTTTTGCGGCGACCCATGATTTTGCTGGTGACCAGGATGCTTTGTACGGATAGAGCTGGGTCAGCCAGCAGATATGCCAGCAGCGGACCGCGGTTCATACCCAATTCCAGGAACATGCGCGCGATCGGGACTTCCACCAGGGTGGGAAAATACATGAACACACCGAACAGGACCGCAATCAGGTTTGCCCACAGGGTGTTCTGCCCGGTCAGGTTTTGAATCAACGTTCCTGGAATGATTGATTTGATCACCCCAGCCAGAAAAACACCCAACACCAGCAGCGGAAAAATCTGTTTGATGAATTTCCAGGTCTCCCACATCCAGTTAGCCAGTTCTTGCCGTTCAAAACTGCGCGCAGCCACGATGCCGGTAACCAGCAATAAGATCAATTCCCCGACAAAACGTCCGGTAATGCCAATCACAAGACTGCCTTCGTTCATAACTGGCGCAGCTAACAGCAGGGTAAATGCAATTAAAAGGATCGAAACATACGTCCAGCGATTGAAGCGCATCAGGACATTTTCCATCCCCAGGTAAGCAGCCGGCGCGGTCAAGATCAACATCAAGATAAGCAGCGCGCCTTGGGCTGTCAGATTATAATCAGCCAGCAGGGTGGACAAACTTGCCGGTATTTCGACCGGTAGATGCATCGAAATCCAGGTCGTGGTCAGCAAATTTACTTTCAGTGTGCCCACGAGCAAGATGGCAATCAGCAGCAGAAAGACAATCCACAGAGCAGGTTTCAAGCTGACTTGCTGGTCGAACAAACCGCTGTCAGCCATCCTGGTAGCGCGATCGGTTTCTTCTTTCCGGAACAGTCCAGCCATGATCAATCCAATCCCGATGCCGAACACGATCGAAAGCACGATGCGCGCTATGGCGATATCCATGCCGATTGCCGCTCCTGTATAGGCAATGGCAAGGATGTTAACCGCCGGACCTACGAACAGAAAGGTAACCGCTACACCCAACCCTGCGCCGCGCTTCCATATACCTGCGAACAGCGGCAAGATGGTGCAGGAACAAACTGCTAGGACGAAACCACCAATTGCTGCCGCCGGATAGCTGATATAACGCGGCGCTCGAGGACCCAGGTAGCGAGTGATCACCTCTTTGGGGATCATTGCGCTTATATAACCGGCGATCACAAACGCTGGGAGCAGGCATAATAGGACATGCGCCGCCAGGTAATCCAGAAGACTTAACCAACCCGATTCTATAAGCGGCAGCAGGAACGAAGCGATCGTGTCAATCATATTTTATCCAGTGTTCCTTTTTTATTTTGTTTGGATCGCTTCAGCCGCAATAATTCCTGGTTGAATAGTTCCTGCACAGCTTGGGCATTTGCATTGGGAGTTAGTAACGGTTTGGAAAAGAGTCTCCAGGTCTGTTTGGGGAACTCCTGCAATGACCCCCGCCATTCGGATCAATTCCAGCAAACGCATATCCCGTATACGATAGAAGATATAGCGACCTTCGCGGCGAGTGGTGAGTATCCCGGCGGCGCGTAAAGTCATCAAATGCTGCGAGAGGTATGCTTGTCGCAGTCCCAGGACCGCTTCCAGGTGGCAGACGCACGCTTCGTCCTTGCCAATTGCCAGAATGATCCGGGTGCGGACAGGCTTTCCAATGACCTCGAAAAGCTGGCTGATTTTTTCTTCTTGTAATTGTTGTCTTGTATTCATAATATTGAATATATTATATCTCGTATTCCAATTCTTGAATATGACATTAGTAACACAGGCGAATGGATAAATGTACTATCATTGAGAAACACGCACATGGTGGTCCTAACACGAAAGGAGCATTTGCGGAATACATTTGGAGGTGAATATTAGCGCTACTATGTTAGGATGCAGAGATATTTTGGATTCCAGAAAATTTGATTTGACTTTGATGATCCATAAATTATCTGGACTTCTATCTGATTGATTCTTTGGACTTGATGCTTTTTGGGGAAATTCGTAGTGATTATTTTACACCCTTATCCCGCCACCTAATCTCCCGCGGGTTTCAAATTCCTGCCGGCACACCATTTATCCTGAAGACATACATAACCTATGCCCATCAGCCCTGTGTAACCCGCGGGAGATTTCTCTCACCCGGGGGCTGGGGGTGAGGGTCAAACGACTCCCTTGTCGCCGACTCCCTATTGACTTTTCTGTATTAATCACTATAATTGTATCCAGTGGTGTATACCAGACCATACCAATTTTCTGTAATGAATATAAATCCTGATCTATCGGTTCCCTTATATCGACAAATTAGAGAACATCTAATACAGCAAATAAACGATTCGGTCTACCCAAGCGGATCTCGTTTACCTTCCGAGAGAGACCTGGCTTCACATTTCGGAGTCAGCCGGGTCACTGTTCGCCAGGCGCTAAATTCCTTGATGCAGGAGGGGGTGATCTACTCGCAAACCGGTAAAGGGCATTATGTCTATAAACCCAAATTAGATCAAGAGCTCGGCTTTCTGACGAGCTTCACTGAGGAGATGCACCAGCGAGGTGTAAACCCGTCCAGCAAAGTGATCCATGCTGAAATCCAGTTGGCTATGTTGGAAATTACGGAACACCTGCAAATAACACCTGGAACTGAAATTGTGTTTTTACAACGGGTCCGCCTAGCTGATAATGAACCCATTGCCCTGGAAACTGCTTACATTCCGCATTCCATATGTCCTGGGATCGTTGAACGTTTCGATTTCAGTAATGATTCACTTTACAAAGTCCTGCGTGAGGAATACGCTTGCCCCTTGTTTTGGGCAAAACAACGAATGCAAGCACGCCTCCCTACCTCCGTTGAACAAAAACTGATCGGTGTGAATCAGGGGTCACCTGTATTGAGCATTACCCGCACCACCTATTCACACAATGATCGTCCGGTCGAGTTGGTAAGATCCATATATCGAGGAGACCAATACGAGTTAGGCATCATCTTACGATAACTTATCGATGATTTGTGGAGATTAATCCTTAATAATGAACAGAATCGAAGGTGCACACGCTTACATGAACGCTATCCAATCGATCCTGGATCAGGTCAGGGGAGATGAAATTAGCACCATAGACCAAGCTGCCTCTGCCATCGTAGAGACTATCAGAGCGGACGGGATGGTTTACATTTTCGGTACCGGTCATTCGCACATGCTGGCGGAAGAAGGTCATTTCCGCGCCGGTGGGCTGTCTTCTGTTTGTCCCATCCTGGCGACAAATTTAATGATCCACGAAAGCGCCACTTTGTCCAGTCAATACGAACGAATGACTGGGATGGCACCCATCATTTTAGCCCGCTACAAACCAGAAGATCGGGACGTGTTGATCATTTTTTCAAACAGCGGCGTCAATGCCGTCCCTGTGGAGATGGCGTTGACCGCAATAGAACAGGGGCTAACGGTGATCGGTGTTACATCGCTGCAGTATTCTCGACAGGCGCCCCTCAGCCCGATCGGAAAACGTCTATGCGATGTTGTGGATATCCATATTGATAACCACATCCCACCCGGGGATGCAATAGTAGAGATCAGTAACACAGGTTTATCCAGCGGTCCGGCATCCACGATCGTGAGTGCATTCATTTTAGATGCTCTACTGACTGAAGTTGTGTGGCGATTAGCTGCCGGTGGTGTTATTCCACCTGTATACATCAGCTCAAATATGCCCGCTGCCGGTGATCACAACCAGTCTTTGTTGGAGCAATACAAACCTCGCAATCCGCACTTATAAATCAGGAGAGGTACCATGAACGATTACGCGGTTGGTGTCGATCTGGGTGGCACAAAAGTTGCCACCGCGCTTGTCCGCCGGGATGGTCTGGTGGTGGACCAGGTGATTGAACCAACCCAAAAAGAAAAAGGTTTTGAAAATGTGATCGATCGAATGGGCGCTTCAATTCGCGCCATGCTGAAGCGAACGGATTCTCCCGCATCTGGGATTGGTGTCGGAGCAGCCGGATCGACAGACAGTCAGCAGGGAGTAGTTGTGGCGGCCTCCAACCTAGGCTGGGAGAACGCACCTCTGCGCGATATGCTTTGTGAGCGAATTGGAGATGAATGGCGAGAACGTATATGGGTTGACAAGGATACCAACGCTGCCGTGCTTGGCGAAATGATGTACGGCGCGGGACGCGGCTCGGAGCATATATTCTATGTGACGGTTGG
>CBFDCK010000200.1:0-4652 GCA_965603285.1 uncultured bacterium | reverse complement strand
CGCTCTGATCTTTGAGAAGTCCTCCACGCGCACGCGCACTTCATTTGAGGTGGCAGCGTACGACCAGGGTGCAAACGTGACATACCTGGGACCAGGCGGCTCTCACATTGGTCACAAAGAGACCATGAAGGACACCGCACGCGTATTGGGTCGCACCTACAATGGCATTGAGTACCGCGGCTTTGCCCAGGCAACTGTGGAAACCCTGGCTGAGTTCGCTGGTGTGCCGGTATGGAATGGATTAACGGATGAATTCCACCCCACCCAAATCCTGGCCGACGTACTCACAATGACCGAGCATACCTACAAGGATCTACCTGAAATCGCTTACTGCTTCATGGGCGATGCCCGCAACAACATGGGCAATTCTCTCATGGTGGGCGGCTGCAAGCTGGGCATGGATGTGCGCCTGTGTGGCCCCAAGCACCTGTGGCCGGAAGACCATCTGCTGGAAACCTGCCGCGAGATCGCTGCTCAGACCGGCGCCCGCCTGACACTGACCGATGATGTTGCTGAAGGTGTCAAAGGTGCGGATTATCTATACACTGATGTATGGGTCTCAATGGGAGAACCCGATTCGGTCTGGGAGGAACGGGTCAAGTTACTGAAACCTTATCAAGTGAATGCCGAGGCGATTGCCTTGACAGGTAATCCAGAGGTCAAGTTTATGCACTGCCTGCCAGCCTTCCACAACACCGACACCGAGGTCGGTAAGGAGATGGAGGAAAAGTTCGGGCTGCAGGGCATGGAAGTGACCGAGGAAGTCTTTGAATCTGAAGCCTCCATCGTCTTCGACGAGGCGGAGAACCGCATGCACACCATCAAGGCCGTAATGGTGGCAACCTTAGGAGACTGAATATGTTTGAAATTCTTCCAGATAGTACAGATGCCAACATCGGTTTCAAGGTAAGCGACAAAGTGACAGCAGAAGATTATGAAAAGCTGCTGCCGAAATTAGATGAAGCAATCGCCGTTCACGGCAAGATCAACTTACTGGTTTTGATTGGTGATTTTGATGGATATGATGACCTGGAGGCTGCCAAGGCCGATTTCAAACTCGGAACTCACCAGTACCGTCAGGTAGAAAAGGCTGCTTACGTCGGTGATAAAAAATGGCAGGGTTGGATGGTCAAGATACTGGGCCCTTTCACTCGCCATACCAAAGAGCGCTTCTACGAAGTTGATCAGCTTGAAGATGCCTGGTCCTGGATCAAGGAAGAGTAATAAAAAATAACCGGGTGGTTACGTAATGTTGGGAGACCTGACTTCATAGCCACCCTTTTAGGAGAAATCTTATGCGCGTAGTGGTTGCATTAGGCGGCAACGCCTTGCTGAAACGAGGTGAACCGATGACTGCCGAGGTTCAGCGCAGCAACGTTAAGACTGCTGCAGAGTCATTGGCCCCGGTTGCAGAAAAACACCAACTGGTCCTGTCACATGGCAATGGACCCCAGGTTGGTCTTCTGGCACTGCAAGGGGCCGCCTATGAAGAGGTGGACACATACCCACTGGATGTTTTGGGTGCTCAGACTGAGGGGATGATCGGTTATATGATCGAACAGGAACTCGGTAACCTGCTGCCCTTTGAGGTACCTTTTGCCACCATCCTGACCCAAGTTGAAGTCGACCCGGATGATCCCGCCTTTCAGAACCCGACCAAATTCGTCGGCCCGGTTTACGATGAAGCCGGGGCCAAGAACCTGGCGGCTGAGAAAGGTTGGTCGATCAAACCGGATGGCCAATACTGGCGGCGGGTAGTGCCTTCCCCCCTCCCCAAGCGGATTTTCGAAATCCGACCAATCAAGTGGTTGCTGGAGAAAGGGACAATCGTAATCTGTGCGGGTGGCGGCGGTATCCCCACCATGTACAGAAAAGATGCTGACCGCGTCCTGACTGGAGTCGAAGCCGTGATTGACAAGGACCGCGCCACCGAGTTGTTGGCCCGCGAATTGGAAGCTGATCTGTATATCATGGCGACCGATGTGGATGGTGTCTACGTCGACTGGGGCACCCCTGATGCCAGGAAGATAAGCAAAGCGACACCAGATGAGATGGAAACCTATCAGTTCGCGGCCGGTTCGATGGGACCGAAAGTAGAGGCGGCCTGCACCTTCGTGCGCGAGACCGGAAAACGCGCTGCGATTGGCTCGTTAGCGGATATCGAAGCGATCGTGGCTGGCGAAGCTGGCACGAACTTAGAAGACAATTAACTTATCGATTGTCATTGTGAACGAAGCCATGTCCTGAACAAAGTGAAGGAACAGTGGAGTGCGGCAATCTGATTCTTAGTTAGAGACCGCCATGCTGATACCTGCCCTGGCAGATAGAACCGGCTCGCGATGACGCATAAAACACAAGGAGATTGAAAAATGAGTAATGAATTTGGTGTTCATTCAGAAGTAGGAAAGCTTCGCAAAGTGATCGTTCACCGCCCAGGTCTTGAAATGAGGAGATTGACTCCATCGAATTGTGTGGAGCTGCTTTTCGATGACGTGATTTGGGCACGCAAGGCACGCCAGGACCACGATGCCTTCGTAGATCTGATGAGAACAGAATTCGGTGTCGATGTCATGCGCGTGCATGAGCTTTTAAAAGACGTTGTGGACGATGCAGAAGGACGGGCCTATATCCTCGATCGTAAAATTGTCCCCAACGAGGTTGGACCAGGCGGAGCTATCGAGCTGCGCGCCTGGATGAATGAGATGGACTCCGAAACTCTCGTTGCTCACCTGATCGGCGGCGTGACGGTTTCCGAATTGCCGGATGATTTCCGGAAGCTGGCCGAGAGAGTCTTCGCCGGGACGGATTTCTTACTCCAGCCGCTTCCCAACCAGCTCTTCACGCGCGACAGCTCATGCTGGATCTACGGTGGCGTCACCGTCAACCCCATGTACTGGCCTGCACGGCGCAAAGAGACGCTGCACCTGACCGCCATCTACAAGCACCATCCACACTTCAAGGGTGGAGATTTCAATATCTGGTGGGGCGACCCGGAAGTGGATCACGGCAGCGCCACGCTCGAAGGTGGCGACGTGATGCCGATCGGCAATGGTGTGGCGCTGATTGGTATGGGCGAACGCACAACTTACCAGGCGGTCAGCCAGGTGGCCCAGCAGTTATTCAAGCACAATGCTGCTGAGCGCGTGATTGCAGCCAAGATGCCGCCCGACCGGGCCAGCATGCACCTGGATACAATCTTCACCTTTTGCGACCGGGACTTGGTGACGATCTACGAATCGGTCGTCAACAATATCACGCCCATCAGCTACTATCCATCCGATGATGCGGATGGCCTGGATGTGGTCATTGAGGAGAAGGGTTGGCTTGACGTGGTTCAGGAAGCGCTGAATCTAAAAAAACTCCGCGTCGTCCCAACGGCAGGCGATGCTTTTGAGCAGGAGCGTGAACAGTGGGACGATGGCAACAACGTCGTCGCACTCCAGCCCGGTGTGGTAGTGGCTTACAACCGCAATGAATGGACCAACGCCCGTCTGCGCAAAGCTGGCATCACCGTATTGGAGATCGATGGCTCAGAATTGGGCCGCGGCCGCGGCGGAGGACATTGTATGACCTGCCCCGTGCTGCGAGATCCAGTCTAGGAGTTTTGAATACTGAGTAGTGCGTGGCGTGAAAAGCGCTGCGCATTACATTACCATAAAAGAGGAGGCTTAGGCATTACGCCTGAGTAAAGGTCAAAGCCTCCTACCTGCAAAATGGCGAAACCAGGCTGCCAGAAAGGAGGTGCTATCGAAAATTCTTTAAATCTGCAGTTCCCGCTACCGGGGAAAACCGCAGCCAATAATGAGCACAAACTTCAATCAATTCTATAAATGCCTTGCATTACGGGGCAGCATAATAATAAGGAGAATAGCATGTCAACAGAACCTGAAAATGTAGAACAAGATGTTTATTATGAAGGTGAACAGTTTTCCGGCTGGTCAATATTTGCCGGCATGATGTTGTTCGGGGTCAGCATGTTTTCATTTATGGCCATGTGCATCGGTTGGGGCGTCCCGGATTTGCTTCAGTATTCGGCATTTGGGATCAGGGTCGACTGGCTCTGGTACGGGCTTTTCGACGGCCTGGTCGCCATTATTTCCTTCTTAGCCGGTTTGGCTGTATGGCAGGGAATGAAATTTGGTTATTATGTGGGGCTCATCATCGCTACCTTGAGTGCCGGTAGATGGTTACTTTTCATACCCGTCTATCCATTCTGGGGCTTGGTGATGGTTGTAGTCTGGATACTGGTTATTTACGGTCTGACCAAAGATAGAAAGTACTTCAAATAACCATCCTGGAAGCTTGGACGGCGCGCCTTTTTGTGGGATTAAAAAGCTCTGGATGGACGTGAATCTTGAGAGTGACCGTCCATCCGGAGCCTTAACCGTTGGCCCCGATCCTTGCCTGGAATTTGTCGCTAAGAAGGTATGTGATTTCCTAACCAGGATGTCTGTCAGACGGCATAGCTCTTTGGGCTACAGAACCCCAGCTCTGGAGACGATCGTTGGACAACCTTCTCAAATTCAGCTATTCAGGCACCATTATGACTGGTAAATATTTTTGGGGCAGGTCAAAGATCAAAAGTGGCTTTTATGCTGAGGTGATCCATGGAAGAAGAAACAACTAAATCGAACAGAGAGATCAGGCCACCA
>CBFDCK010000199.1:0-4708 GCA_965603285.1 uncultured bacterium | reverse complement strand
AGCATTACCGGTCGAGCCGACACATCCAATACCTTTGTCACCAGGATTCCATGCACTCCATCCGTGCGCAGATCCGGACCTCTGACAAACACTTCCCCGCCAAGCACACCCAAAAATATTAATATTAAGACACCCATAATAGCGAGTATTAGTCCGTTTCTCCCTCTGGGTAATCTTAAAAATTCTGGCAGTTCATCATCCAATCCCAGGAAGTTCGCAAGCAGAATCACTGCAGCCAAAGGACCAACGACCATAATGAGGATTAATTCCGCGTATTGATTCAGCAGTAATGCTATGGACAATACAATTAGCGCCAAAATAAACCATCCCACCCAACGACTGAATAAGAACTTGCCTATTGGAAGCCTTCCCAGATGAAGGTTATACGCCCGGTTGTAAATTTTGGTCAATCCCAGTTTACGACTGATCCAGGTGGCAATTCCGCGCCTCCAGGTCTCGACTAAGAGCAGCGGTCCGAAAAGTCCGATTAACTTCAGCATAACAACCAGGACATCTGTCATTCGTGTTGAAGGATCTACCCCCAGGTCCACAACGCGCACGCCGACACCCCCCCAGTATTCGCGCCATAAGAATGCCGTGATGGCGGCTATTAAACCAGTCAGTGGAATAATACCAAGGATGACCTGGGTCAGGCGATCACGGGTTTGTTTTTCAGATACCGCCAGTTCAGGGGCGGTCTCCTGCAGGACTTCGTACGTTTCCTCCAACGGCAGCCAACGATCCCCCTGATGAACCGCTTGAATGGCAGATGAAATATCAACGGGATCAGTATCCCTGGTGATGAAACCCAAAGCGCCGGCCTGGAGAGCAAGGATGATTCTATCGTGGGGTGGATCACCCGGGCTCAGCGCAAGAATGTGAGTCTGAGGAAGCGTGTCGGATACATGTTGAATAACTTCGATACTGCGGTATCCAGGCAGCATCAAATCGATCAGAAGTACTTCTGGATGGGCGGCTTTAACCTCAGAAATTGCCATCCGTTTGTTGCGAGCGACAACCTCAACTTCTATCCCTTCAACATTTTCCAGAATATCCTGCAAAGTATGACCCCCTCCGGGATCGGCGTCCACAACCATCATACGAATCGCTTGCGAGTCCATCATTCAGCCTCCAGGTCTAATCCACCATAAATTTTTATGCTCGTGACCCAATATACGCGCCCATCACCGCCTTTTCCATACACCGACTATCAAGTCGCCTATTAAACCGGATGAATCACAAACATTAGCGCCTTGCCACGTTCTTTTCAATTTGCGAGAACCTCGCACTGCTTATTACAACGTAGACTTCCTAAAGCAAACCTGCCCTCAATATCATCCCTGCTCGCTCTCTGAAGGCACTTCACCTTCGACATCCTCTTCAACGGTCGCCACCCACTCACCTGCAGCGCTGCCTTCATCGGTAACGACGGCGGTGGCGTAAGCTGCAGTATCATCTGCAGCAGCCACAACTTCATCAACCGAACCACCGTCGGTGACCGCTATTCGCTCAACGGCGAATCCAGCTTCCGTAGCAATAAAGCGACCACCATAGACGCCTGTGTCATCCAGAACGACCGCACCGCCTTCAACCTGATCTTCATCCCCAGCAACACGAGCGACAGCGACACCTTCCTGGGTGGTGACGGCGGTATAGGCTACCTCGGAACCGGCTTCCAATTGACTGGCGATGTCAGCCTGGATCTTGGAGGTCAGAAGGTCAGCACCTTGCTCGGATAATTCCCTTTCGACCCGTTTTGCCCCTTTGGGTTCAACAACTGCGATGATAGCTGAAGAACCAGGAACCAAACCATCACCCAGAGACTCCAGGCGCTTATCTGAAAATCCCGAGTCTCTAAGTTTGGCTGTCAATCCACCTACCAGAGCACCGACTGCGACGGGCACCACCAAAGCCGGACCAGCGATAAGCCCTATTGCTGCACCGGCTACACCGCCCAGAGCGGCTCCCTTACCGCCACCCATGTCAGCTGTTTCTTTGATGTGAAGCTTACCGTTCTCGTCCTTGCGCAGCACGGCTGCATTTTGAATAGCGATCTTTTTCTTCTTCTGGACCTTCTTGAGATCTTTTAATGCCTGATCGGCGGCTTTTTCGTCCTGAAAAGCTGCCACAATCAATTGGACAGGTGCTTCACTCAATTTTTTTTGACTTTTCCCTTTTGTCTTTTTCTTGCTTTTCTTTGCCATCTTATTCTCCTTTTATTTTAAATACCGATTGAATTAATTTTGATGGGAGCAGTGATAATGTTCATTATCCTACACTGCAATGTTAAAAGCTTTGCGTATTCCACTGCTGAGCAGGTAGATCAGAATGATAGTATGAAGCATCTAATTAATACCCTTTCCCAGGTGAAACATTCGACACAATATCGTTATTGCCCAATTCAAATGCCCGTCTGCGCCTCAACACGACCCGACTCCACCGCATCCACCAACGCCTGGTAATCGCGTTCGGTCTGGTCGGCGTAGGCGACTGCAAAATCAGCGATTGCATTCGCAAACGTGTCCTTCTTACCAATATATCCGTAAATGCTAATTTCATCACCCGTTCGGGCATGAGCGCGCGCCAGACACACGGCGCACACACCAAGGTAGGTCCGCAAACTGGCTATATCCATGGCGGCTATATCAGCGGAGCCCTTCATGTCTTTCAGCTGGCGCCAATAGTAATTTCGGTGAGATAAGGCAGAAGTATGCCACCCCAGGAAGATGTCACTGGCAGCCTGCATCAGGCGTTGCCCGGTCACCACGCGTTCTGCATGTTCACTATATCTTCGCTCAGTCAAGTGCGCTTCCAGAACTGAGGGTCCGGCTTCCTTGAGCTGCAAGATCAAGGCATCGTCTTCAGACTCCCCTTCGAGCAGCATGATTACACAGCGGGTGCCGACGCTGCCCACGCCACCCACACGCAGTGCCATGTCCCTGATCTGGAAGCGCCTCAGGAGAAAACGGCGCTCATCCGGTAGGCTATCCAAGTACTGCTTCCATGAATCGTCCACAGTTTCCCTTGCTAACCGGCGCAGATCCTCTTCATCCAGGTACTTTTCAAGACCCATTTCCCGATAAGGCACTAGCAGAGGGGGGTCACTAATAATTCGCCGCCGTCCGTCCTCGAACAGGGTGAGTTTCTCCAGAGTCTGCTGATGCGTTTTCCTGGATGCTTTGTCCACCATTTTCTGGGCGCTCTTTACACCTTTCTTGGACGATCTTTCGAAGACATCCAGGACAGCGTCCACATTGATGTGGTAGTACCAGACATCCAGTGTGAGATCCTCGGAAAACTTCCCCATGGCAAGGCGGTAAGCTTCAACAAGATCGAATGCCATTTGGCGGCATTTCTTTTCGCTGAATCCATTTTCTCTACCGGCAACCACCGCGCTGGCTGCCAGGCGCTTCAAGTCCCACTCCCAGGGACCAGGGTAGGTCTCGTCGAAGTCATTGATATCGAAGACCATCTGGCGTTCTGGAGAGGCAAAGATACCGAAGTTTGATAGATGGGCATCACCGCATAAGATAGATTGGATACCTGATACCGGCGTATCAGCCAGATCAGAAGCCATCACGACTGCCGAACCGCGAAAGAAGGCAAAGGGCGATTCCAGCATGCGACCGTACTTGATTGGCAGCAGTTCCTGAATACGTCCTTCGTCCTGCTCCAGGAGCAGGCTGATGGGGTCGGGACGGTCTGGAGCAGGTATCCAGTCGCCATGACTGAGGCGCGGCACCTGCTGGCGCAGCGCTTTGCCCATTTTCCGACGTTCTGAACGAGATTGCTCTGTATATTGATGAATACCATCTGACATTTACTGACCTCCCAATTGAGATAGACTGATAGTGAAATCCAATTATGATAAAGAAATTATAACATTAGCGCCAGCACGTTCGCCTAATGATACTAAACTCACACCCTAATCCAGAGGAATCTGGACTAGGGTGCTTTTATCGTATACGAACTCCAACACCATTCCTGAACAGAGTGCAGCCGACTGCTTATGTGCTCACAAAATCTACATCTGACGCTTCCGCGCCAGCCGGGGCTTTGCCCTTGAACTGGCTCATGTAGAGGGCATAGTAAAAGCCTTTCATGGCCATCAGCTCGTCGTGGGAAGCGTACTCGACGATCTCACCGCCATTGAGCACCATGATCTTGGCCGAGTCGCGGATGGTGGCCAGGCGATGTGCGATGGAGAAGCTGGTCTTGCCCTCCATCAGCTTACGCAAGCCTTCCTGGATCAGTTTCTCGGTGCGGGTATCCACGTTGCTGGTGGCCTCATCCAGGATCATAATCTTGGGTTGCGCCACCATGGCGCGGGCGATGGTGATCATCTGGCGTTGTCCCTGGCTCAGGTTGGCGCCGCGCTCAGTCAGCATGGTGTCATACCCCTGGGGTAGGTTCAAGATGAATTCGTGGGCGTTGGCCTCTTTAGCAGCCTCGATGCATTCCTCGTCCGTGGCACCGGCGCGGGCATATTTCAGGTTGTTCATGACCGTATCGGTGAACAGGAAGGCCTCCTGTAACACGACACCGATTTGCTTACGCAGGCTGTCCTGAGTCAAATTCTTCAGGTCCTGCCCATCAATCAGGATCGTACCGCTGTCGATATCGTAGTAACGGGTCATGATGTTGATGAGCGTGCTCTTGCCTGCACCAGTTGGACCGCAGATACCGATCGCCTGACCAGGTTCGGCGA
>CBFDCK010000198.1:0-4714 GCA_965603285.1 uncultured bacterium | reverse complement strand
CAGTACTTCATTGTCCTTGGGAGCAGGTTTTTCTACCTCTTTGAGCTGAAGAACATCGGGCGGTCCGTATTTTGTGCTTACAATTGCTTTCATTTGGGTATCCTTCCTTATTAAGATGGTTTCATTATAACTCGTCGATATCTGTTTTGGCAGGCTCGGAAGCGATTGCATTTGATCTGCTAATTAAAAATCCAAACCCAAATCATCCAATTTCACCTTGTTTTCGAAGCGTAACAAAGATCCGAACCGCTAGATGGAAATGTCCAGCGGCTTAAATTTCTTTATATGTGTGGAGAACGGGATGTTTTCTTCCCGTTCTCCTGAAGTAAAGCTTCGCTTTACGACAAGCTAGACGAAGTCTTGCAGCGATGCCCCCACGGGGACCTGTTCCGAACTGCGCTCTTCCCTAAACAAGGGGGGGAAATAAGTCACTTCAGGAACACTATTAAAATGATAATTTCGAATCTGTGAAGCGTTAAGTAATGCTGGGGTTAATTATCTTGCTTGGTTTTAAACACCAGTTCGAAACCCGGTCAGAGCAAGGCTGATACCCAAGATCAATAAAAGACCCAGGACGATCTTATGGAAGACGACCGGATTGATGAAGCGGTCCAGGTAAAATCCAGCCATAGCCCCCATCAAAACAAAGGGGATAGTGAACAAACTTTTCTGCAAGACATCCCCAGTCACGTTACCGCTCAGAGCGTGGGTCAGGATGGCCACCACGGTGATTATCAAAAAACAGCCCTGTAGATTACCTTTAAAGAGCTTGGGTTCCCATCGCTGGGTGTCGGCGTAAATGATCATCGATGGGGCTGCCATGTTGTAAGCCCCTCCCCCCATACCACTCAGAAAACCAAAGAAATAAGCCCAGTTGGGGTTCTTTAGCGCCGGAACCGGTAAGTTGAAGATGGAATAAAGCACGTAAAAGATGATGATCAAACCAAGTAAAGTGATGGTGATCGCTTCTGGAATGCGCGATAGGAATAGCACCCCAATTGGTATGCCTAATATGGCCGCGGCCGAGATTCGACCGACTGTACGGATATCGAGTGCCGTATGATAACGGAGGATCATTATGAGCTGCAACTCCAGGATGGTGATGGCCATGAGGGGCACTGCCGCCCGGATGCCGAATAAAGCCACCAACACGGGCGTGGCGATCATTGGCAAGCCAAAACCGGCCACGGCCTGCACAAAACAAGCTAGGGTGATGATTACGGCAAAGTAGACAAGTTCCATAAGTCTGTTCGGATCCCCATATTTCACCTACCGGCAACAATTTTCGAGTAGATACTTCGTCTAGTATGCACAGTATGCTGGAAGCGAAAAAATCAAACACAATCCAGGGAGTGGCTTATGAATGAAGTTCAACGCTGGGAGATCATAGGCGTATTTTTTATCGTTGGTTTTGGTACAACCCTTCACTTCTGGTTTGAGTGGACTGACTATTGGCGGCCGATAGCCTTGATTGCTGCTGTCAACGAAAGCACATGGGAACATTTCAAAATGGCCTATTGGCCAGGCTTGTTTTTTGCTCTGATTGAATATCCGTTTCTTAAGGAGGAAACCAACAATTTTTTTGTCGCAAAATTCGCCGGTTTATTTGCCATGCCGGTGATCACCACGATCCTGTTTTACGGCTACACCAGCCTCACAGGCACCCATTTATTATGGGCTGACGTGATCGTTTTTATTTTATCTGTTATTGGCGGTCAATGGATCAGCCTGACGATCCTCACAAAGACCGAGAAAATGCAGCCCAGTACCCAGAATTTCGCCATCGCTGGATTGGTCATTATGGTGCTGGCATTTTCAATGCTAAGTTATTTTCCGCTCAAGAACTTTTTATTTACCCACCCTGAGACAGGAGAAATTGGCATCTTGAGTGATTATGATCACGATCATGAACATTAGTTGACTGCTTTCATCTGGAGCCATCAATATCCATCAGAATTTCAGTCCATCTAGTTGTAGATCGAGATTCAGATAGACCTACCTTGTCTCTTGTGCTCTGGACTTTGGCTCCGCATCGGCATCGAAGCTTCATCGAGCGTTTCACGCCTCGGTTGACCTGATAGATTTCATCTGGCGCCAAGCCCGCCATGCACCCGTCGACCAAAGCGCCCAGATCACCAAAACCGGTTGGAAAAACAAGCGGATCAAACGTGATAAATCGGAATTTAACCCAAAACCATCAATCTGATTGACGTATTGCGAGATATTGCCAGGAAAGATTAGCACAAAGAATGCCGCGGTAGCCCAGCCTATCATCACCCGATATATACCAGGCAGAATAATCAATCCCACCCCCAGAACAATCTCGACAACCCCGGAGAAGACTACAACCAGGTCGCTGTCGATAGGCAGCCAGGTCGGAACCTGGGCCAGGAATTCCTGACGCAGCACACTCAGATGACCAACTCCTGCCAAACCCAAAAAGACCGCTAGTAATATGCGAAAAACAGATTGTGCCGGACTGGTCTGAACTACCCAAAGATCTTTGTTTACCATTGCTATAATCTTCCCTTCTGCTGTGTTCATCTTTGTTTCCAGTATACCCTATTTCCCACTAATGCAGCAATTCAGGATAACAGAAATTAGAACCCCCCGACCCGTAGGTTCGCAAAGGAGCGCTCCCTATTGATACGGGACGAGATTGGCTTCACCCCTCCAAATCTTCTACTTCTTCATTGGGAAGCTGGAGACAACTCAGGGCTGAATAGATCTAACCCATGAAGCGGCTGGAACGCTGGGCCAACAACCGGGTGCTGGCAAACCCATTCTTACGAGCTAAGCTTTGCCAGGTTGTTAAGGAGAGTGGCTAAGGCACCCAGGTGTTACGTTAACAGATGTAGCAGCCCTGATTGACTTCTAGGATGTCGATCTGATCGTCACAACTGGCGATAACAACTATCCCAATGGACAGGCCCAAACCATCGACCACAATATTGCACACAACGGACAGGTACTGCTCGTTACACACGGGATTATTACGGTGTTCTGGCAGCAGCAGCTTTGGGCCGTTTGTATGATCGCAGTCGGGAAGTGTTAGTTTTTTATTTTTATGTACGAGCTTTGCAAGCGGTTCAACTCAGGTTATAGTATGACTTGTTAGACTGAGCGACGAAGTACCGCAAAACAATCCAGTAAACAGATTGCCTTTAAGGCGAAACTCGAAAGATTACAAATATGTAAGGAGCGATTCAATGTGGTATATGCGATTGGTTGAAACTGGCCGTGTGCCCGATTGGTTGATACGTGGTGTACTGCGTGTAACGCTTAATTGGACAGTAAGCAGACGTTACGCCCTCAGCCTAGAGACTCGCTCCGCTGAAAAGCGAGCCATGATCGAAAAATATAAACGTAGCCCGATTGCAATTCGCACAAGCGACCCCAACCACCAGCACTACGAGGTTCCGACTGAATTCTTTCAACTCATATTGGGAAAATGGCTAAAGTATAGTAGCTGCTACTGGCCGGCCAATGTATCCAATCTGGATGAAGCAGAGGAGGCCATGTTGGAGCTGACCTGCCAGCGCGCTCAACTGGAGAATGGCATGACGGTGCTTGACTTGGGCTGCGGCTGGGGATCGCTTAGTATGTGGATCGCAACACATTATCCTGATTGCCAGGTGCTGAGTATTTCCAACTCGAATACTCAACGAGAATTTATTCAAAATCAATGCAAATCACGGGGATTCCACAATATCACCGCTATGACAGCTGATATGGCGGATTTCGAGCACGACCCCCGTTTCAATCAGGGATATAAATTCGATCGGATAATATCGGTTGAAATGTTCGAACACATGAAGAATTACGAACGATTGCTTGCGCGCATTGCAACATTGCTCAATCCTGATGGAATGCTATTTGTGCATATCTTCAGCCATATAGAGTTCGCTCGAGAGTTTGACGCCAGCGCCCCTGACGATTGGATGGCACAGACCTTCTTTTCTGGTGGGACGATGCCGAGTGATGACCTATTGTTTCATTTCCAGCGTGATCTAAAATTAGTTGACCACTGGCGTGTGGATGGTTGGCACTACGAAAAAACCTTGCGCGCCTGGCTGTCAAAGCTAGATTCCCAAGAGACCGCTGTGCGGCGTATTATGGCGCAGACTTACGGATCACAGAACGAGACCCGTTGGTTGGTCAACTGGCGCCTGTTCTTCCTGACATGCAGCGAGGTCTGGGGGTTGAAGGATGGCCGAGAATACCTAGTGTCGCACTATCTTTTCGATCACCGTCACTAACCTCTTTGAGTTGATCAACTATCATGAGAATGCGGTGTAGTTGTGACCAGAATAATGCACCAAGGTACGAGGGTGATATGGAATACAATGAAACCTAACTTTCTGCGATGGCGCAACAACAAGGATAATGGTAACGCTAACAATACTTGACGACTTTTATTGTTCAAATTAGCTTTTCGAATCGGTAATACCTTTTAGACACATTACCCCAAAACATGACTTTTCCTAAAAACCATAGGGAAGGCGGTTCAAGCTTCATGTAATACCACACACAATCGCAACAATTCGCCAGGAAGTTCTGTAAGTTTGTCACGGAAATCAAAGCGTATCATTTGCAGAAACTCTTCCACGGCGATGCAGCGGTGTTCGATAAGGGTTTTTGTAGGTGACCTACAGAGATTCGAGATCAAATATTGTTTCAACTAAGGTATATCTAGGAATCGAACCAACATTAT
>CBFDCK010000197.1:0-4749 GCA_965603285.1 uncultured bacterium | reverse complement strand
TTTTTGTGAGGAATTATGGCTCAAAGTGTAAGATCAACGCGTCGTAAAGGCGCAAAGAAATCAAAACGTACATTGTCGTCTGGTAATATTCATATTTATTCTACGTTTAACAATACGATTATCACCGTTACTGACCATGATGGAAACACCGTAACTTGGGGTAGCGCTGGTTCTGTCGGATTTAAAGGGTCCAAGAAAAGCACTCCATATGCAGCCCGATTGGCAACTGAACAAGCCATAAAGGCTGCAATATCGATGGGAATGCAAGAAGCAGAATTATTTGTCAAAGGACCTGGACCTGGACGCGAATCCGCGATTCGAGCTGTGGCAGCTCTGGGTATAAAGGTAACAGCTATCTCCGATGTCACTCCAGTGCCCCATAATGGATGCAGACCTCCGAAGAGAAGGCGAGTGTAATCTTTTTGAGAAGGAAGGAAATCAGGATAATATGGCAAAATATCGAGGTCCAGTTTGTAAGTTATGCCGCAGAGAAGGTGAAAAACTTTTCTTGAAAGGCGAACGCTGTTTTACTCCAAAGTGCTCGTTTGATCGCCGCGGTTACCCGCCAGGTCAGCATGGTAAATCAGCGCAATGGCGACGAAAACGAGAGTCGGATTACAATCGGCAGTTGCGTGCCAAACAAAAAGCACGCCGAATCTATGGAATTTTCGAGCGCCAATTCCGGCGCTATTACGAAGTTTCACTTGGGCGTCGTGGACTGACAGGTTTGAATCTACTACAAATTTTAGAATCTCGCTTAGATAATATTGTCTTTCGATTGGGGTTTGCAAATAGCAGATCTCAAGCAAGGCTTCTTGTTACACATGGACACTTCATGGTCAATGGACGCCGTACGGATGTACCATCAATGTTAGTAGCAATCGACGACGAGATCATGGTGCGAGAAGGTTCACGTAAACGTACGTATTTTAAAGACCTGCCAGTGGTCGCCGAGGACAGAAATATACCTGCTTGGCTCAGCCGTGATGTGAAGAATCTCGCCGGGAAGGTCATCCGCCTTCCTGAGCGATCTGAAATTGACGGCACTTTGAACGAGCAGTTGATCGTTGAATATTATTCGAGATAATTATTATCCTTTTATGCTTGTAGTGGTTGGCGTGAGATATATTTGTCCCAACTTAATGCATATCAGGAAGAATTGGGGATGAGGTGAACCGTGATTGGTTTAACGAATATGGTGACCCCTAAGATTGAGCGAGAAGCTGAAGCCCGTAATTACGGCAAATTTGTAATCAGTCCACTTGAACGTGGATATGGTACCACGCTCGGGAATGCCCTTCGCCGGGTATTGTTGTCCTCACTTGAAGGAGCAGCAATTACCTCAATTCGAATTTCCGATGTGCAGCATGAATTCACAGATATTCCGGGTGTTAGAGAAGATGTGCTCCGGGTGATGTTGCAAATTAAGCAATTGCGAATTAAGATCTTTGAAGTAGATACTGCTCAATTGCATTTGGAAGTGCAAGGGAGCGGAGTAGTTACTGCAGGAGACATCATCACTCCTCCTGAAGTTGAGATTATGAACCCAGATCTATACCTGTTTACGGTAGATGATGATAACGCTCACCTTGAAATTGAAATGAATGTTGAGCGAGGTAGAGGATACTCCCCGGTTGATGATCGTATTGGGCGTTTGCCGATAGGTGAACTTCCAGTTGACGCAATTTACAGCCCTGTTCAGCGAGTTAACTGGGATATTGGATATGCGCGGGTTGGGCAAAGCACAAATTTCGATCGGTTAGTTATGGAAGTCTGGACGGACGGGACAATCGGTCCAGAGCAGGCTTTAAGCGCGAGCGCAAAAGTCATCATCGAGCACATGCGGCACCTAGCTGGTATTAGTGAGGAATCACTCTCTGCTATTGCTCTAGAGGAGGAGGAAACCAGCCGCCTGACAAGCGAGATGATCGAAACACCAATTGAGAATCTTGATCTCTCCGTACGAGTTTTTAACTCATTAAAAAGGACAGGCATTACAACAGTTGGTGAAGTACTTGAATTACTCGAAAAAGGTGACGAGGCAGTAATGTCAATCCGTAACTTTGGTGAAAAGAGCCTGCAAGAACTGCGTCAAAAGATGCAAGAAAAAGGCTATCTGGATGATGAAGAAGAAAATAGTGAAGTGGAGTAGTAAAGCATATGCGGCACAGAATTGCAGGACATAAATTGAACGGAGGTAAGGACGCTCAAAAAGCCTTACGCAGGAATTTAATTAAACAGTTGTTTGAGCACGAACGGATTCGTACTACTCGAGCAAAGGCGAGAGCAGTTCGTGGTCCTGCTGAACGTTTAATAACGCTGGCGAAGCGAGGTAATGATGCTGGCGATATTTACATGATCAATGCGCGCCGCCGGGCTGCTGCGAAATTAAGTGATGCCGAAACTGTGAAGAAATTATTTGATGATTTAGCTCCTCGATATGAAAATCGCCAAGGCGGCTATACGCGTATTGTTAAACTTGGACCGCGTCTTGGGGACGCGGCTGAAATGGTGCTTTTAGAATTGGTAGAAGATTGATTGATAGCAATAGGCTAACCGCTGGGCGCTATCATGGCACGTTACAAAGTTATCCTGGTCTACGACGGGACTCAATTTTTTGGTTTTCAACGCCAGGCAGAAGAGTTGAAAACAAGAACGGTACAAGCAGAAGTAGAAAAAGCTCTTCGAAAGTTGGGCTGGCAGGACCGTTCAATTTTGGCTGCTGGACGGACGGATACCGGTGTTCATGCTTCTGGGCAGGTGATTGCTTTTGACCTTGAATGGAAGCATGCGACGGAAAATTTATTGGCAGCATTAAATGCTAACCTTCCACCGGATGTGGCTGCCAAGACTGCTTCCAAGACTGTTCCGGATTTCCATCCAAGGTTTGATGCAATTTCCAGAAGGTATCAATACCACGTTTTTTGCCATCCTGCACGAAACCCTTTACGTGAGCGGTATGCCTGGCGGATTTGGCCCGATGTTGTAACAACTAATCTGCAAAAGGCAGCTAATCAAGTACTTGGTGTACACGATTTCAGAGCCTTTGGCAGCCCTAGTAAACCCGGCGGCGTTACAGAGCGGAACGTATTTAAATCATGCTGGCGGGCGGAACATGAAGACCTAGTTTACGAGATTGAGGCAGATGCTTTTCTCTATCATATGGTTCGACGGCTTGTAAATATCCAAGTAGCGATCGGGCAAAAATTGGTCGATGCAGAAACATTTGAGGAAGCAATACGAGGAAGCAAACAGACTGAGGTATTAGGATTGGCGCCCCCTCAAGGCTTATTCTTAGTTGAGGTGGTCTATCCTGAATAGAAAATGTAAATTTGGTGATTGAAAAAATTTGATTAATCGTTACTACGGTGATGGATAACTTATCATGTTACACTGCCGTAAAATGGAGAAGGACAGCGTGGAAAAAACCTATTATCCGAAAGCCGGCGAAATGACATCGGAATGGATTGTGATTGATGCGAAAGGGCAAAACCTTGGTCGATTGGCAACGGAGATTGCGAGTCTATTGCTTGGCAAGCATAAACCTATCTTCACTCCGGGAGTAGATACTGGAGATTATGTTGTGGTGGTGAATTGTGAGCGTATCCAAGTGACTGGTAATAAAATGGAAGAAAAATTTTATTATCGTCACTCGCTCTACCCCGGTGGGTTGAAAGCGATCAGTTTACGCGATCAATTGAACAAACACCCTGAACGAGTGATCCGAAGTGCGGTTTGGGGGATGCTTCCAAAAAATAAATATGGTCGTAAGGTGATTAAGAAGCTGAAGATTTATGCTGGGCCAGATCATCCACATGGTGCCCAGCAACCGAAACTCTTGGCAATTGGTAAGGAGTAAAAGTTATGGCAGTTCAGTATTTTGAAGGGATTGGCCGACGCAAGGAATGCACCGCACGTGTAAGGGTCATGAGTGGTTCGGGCCAGTTTATTGTGAATGGAAAACCAGCCGAAGAGTATTTTTCGCGTTTTGGAGATATGGAAACGATTCTTGCTCCTATTGATGCGACCGGCGAAAGTTTAAAGAACTTTGATATCTCTGTAATTGCAAAGGGGGGGGGCGTAAGCGGTCAAACAGGATCTGTCCGATTAGGGATTGCACGGGCTTTGGTTAAGATAAACCCGGACTGGCAACCGACAATGCGCCAAGGTGGATTCCTAACTCGTGATGCACGGATCAAAGAACGCAAAAAACCTGGTTTAAAACGGGCTCGTAAAGCACCAACTTATACGAAGCGTTAGTTATTGACGTTTGTCTCAATGCATAATTGCGTAAAGTGTGTCCAGCTGAATCGGATTCACGCCTGCGTTTTTATGCATTATTTATATTAATTTCAACCAACAGTTTCTGGGCATATGATGACAAATAATTTTGGAATTGCTTTGCTTGGTCTTGGACCTGGCGATCCCGAATTGGTGACGCGTCAGGCTTGGCGTTTACTTGAAGAGAGTCAAGAAGTCTACTTGCGTACTCGTCAGCACCCGGTAGTTTCAAGCTTTCCAAGTCACCTTCATGTACACTCCTTCGACGACTTGTATGAAAGTAATGAAACTTTTGAGGTTGTTTACAGCCAGATTGTAGATAAGGTGTTAATGTTGGGAGGTCGACCAGAAGGTGTGGTCTTTGCAGTGCCAGGTCATCCATACGTTGCGGAGGCAACTGGAACTGAAATCACTCGACGAGCCCGCCAACAGAATATCCCAGTGCGAGTTTACCAGGGACTTAGCTTC
>CBFDCK010000196.1:0-4749 GCA_965603285.1 uncultured bacterium | reverse complement strand
GCTTGCGCAGTGCAAAATGTACGATAAGTATAATTTGGAATAGGAACGCCCAAACAATAAACAGTTTGTCAAGTTTATCCAGATTATCCCAATTAGACATAATTTACCTCCAAGTCAGGTAGAGTATCACGATAATTCACTCATCTTCCAGCGCCTCACCACCAAATTCTCCTCAAATGACGACAGAACGGTCTAACGAATTAGCTGAATTGCCGAAAACGTACCGCCCGCCCGACTTTCAGATTTTGGAATAACCTGATGTGGAATCCAGACAATCGAATTTGCTCAGGGCGTTTTGAGTCAGCTCCAGCTAAATGTTTTGACGGTTTTATATCATCTTCTGGTCGAATGATTTATCGTATGAAATTTACTCTTGTTTATCCTGGTTAGATGCTTTTCGCGCTCCACGCTTCCTCTTAGAGAGATACGGCAATAATAGTAGATAGCAACCTGTGAGCGCCATAATAAATACCATCACTTGCTGGATTCGGAGCAAGACTATGCCTGATTCAGTCTGGCGGAGAAAGATAAGAAGAAGGATGAGAATTATAAAGGGGTACGCAAACCATCGATGATACTGTCGTATCAATCAATTTAAATTTGAAGGCATTGAAAGCTCCCTGAAAATATTGTGACCCGTTATGACTCTCCAATAGCACATAATAGTCAACTAATAAAGTAGAAAAGCCTTGGCGTTAATTATCAAAATTCTAAATGTGTTATCTCCACTCTCTACATATTATACAATCAAATTCTGGTTCCTCGTTCTTGCGCTGGTCCGTCCTAAGGGGGTCGGCCGGAGCCTACCACCCCAACGCTTGGGTTAGCAAGTGCTTGATATCTATTCGGCATAGTTCTGTCTACAAGGCATCTGAGGGTAGGGTTACCCAGGAACTTTACTAACATCAAATATCTTGCCCAAGCGTCATTTGGGGTATTATGGCTGACGCTTTTGATTGCCAGCGCGGGTAAGGAGGGGGAAACCTGTCGTATGTGGAGCAGGAATGAAACAGGTCAGCAAATCTAGAACAACTCTCACTCTTGCAATAAACACCGGATATGGTGATCTTATGGCTTGAGGATATAATATAATATGAGCAGGATGTAGTGGAAATTGGAAGAGATCGCGCGTAGCGATTAACTATTGGCGCGTGAAAGAGATTTGCTGATTAGCGTGGGATGGGGAATGGAATTAGTAGTCATGAGCTTCTCGCTTGAACAAGTCTCGTTTCATTGTTGGCATATATCTTGGTGGTCATAGCAGTACTAATGTTTCTGTTTGCAAAGGGGGACTACTCTACTGCTGGTGCGATTGGGATTGGTGTGCTCGATCTGATAATTATTGCGATATCGAGAAGAAGGCAGATTTGCGCATTTAGGTCACCCAACAAGCGGATGCAAACTACTGCCTTCGGTGCGGGAAAGCGGCGCGATTTCTAATATTTAATTGTGAGCAAAATCGCGTCAAAGGCAAAAACGCCCGGCGCCTGAAACTCTCGTTAGCCGGCTCGAGTATGTGCCACCTTAGAGATGGATCTACCACTTGTCAAGCATTTGAACGCTTTGGATAGTAAGGCATGAGAGACCTCCTGCTGGACGCTGCCAATCGGGCGGCGCGATATAGAGATGACATTGGCGCTCGTTCAGTTGTTCCGAGCCTTGAAGCGTTGCAGCGTTTAGCGCTCCTGGATGAACCGCTGCCGGAAAATCCGACCGATCCCAATGTTGTTCTCCACCTGCTGGATGAGATCGGATCACCAGCTACCTTGGCGACCGCTGGTGGTCGGTTTTTCGGATTCGTGATTGGCAGTTCTTTGCCGGCTACCGTGGCCGCCAGTTGGTTATCCACCGCCTGGGATCAAGAGGGTGGTCAGGAGGTGACAGCGCCTGTTGGGACAGCACTCGAAAGCGTCTGTGCGAAGTGGCTGGTGAAGTTATTTTCACTCCCCCCAAGCACTGGAGTGGGTTTTGTTACAGGAGCGACGATGGCCAACTTCACAGGTCTTGCTGCTGCGCGACACGCCTTGTTACAACGCGAGGGCTGGGACGTGGAGAAACAAGGTCTATTCGAAGCACCCCCGATTACGGTTGTAGTCGGTGACGAAGTACACGTCAGCGTACTCAAAGCCTTAAGTCTTTTAGGTCTAGGTCGTGATCGAGTTCAACGAGTGCCCACGGACGCTCAGGGGCGAATGCGTCCCGAGCTCTTGCCTGAGGAAAAGGGACCAATGATCATCTGTGCCCAAGTCGGTCACGTCGCCACTGGGGCCTGTGATCCCATTGCTGAGATTTGCGCCAGAGCGCAAGAGACCAAAGCTTGGGTGCACGTTGATGGAGCGTTTGGAATGTGGGCGGCCGTGGCGCCAAAACGCGCCTACTTAGTCCGTGGGCTACCGGATGCCGACTCTTGGGCAACCGATGCCCATAAGTGGTTGAACGTACCGTATGACAGCGGACTTGTATTTGTTCGCGCAGAGCAGCATTTACGAGCGGCAATGGCGGTGAGCGCTGCTTATTTGACCAAATCGGAGCGGCGTCAACCCGACGAGTACGTACCAGAGATATCACGGCGGGCGCGCGGTATCGAAGTATGGGCCGCCCTGAAGTCTTTGGGGCGAGAAGGCTTGGCAGATTTGATTGAGCGTTCATGCCAACACGCGGCATATTTCGCGGGTGGTCTCAGACGTACCGGATATGAGGTCTGTAACGATGTTGTGCTTAATCAAGTGTTAGTGTCATTCGGGAATGATGAAGTTACGCGTCGAGTCATTGCGGGCATCCAACAGGACGGGACATGCTGGTGTGGTAGCACAATTCACCGAGGGCGAGCAGCAATGCGCATCAGCGTTTCATCTTGGGTTACTACTGAGGAAGATTGCGAACGAAGCCTTGCGGCTATGCTGAAAATAGCTTCCAGAGAAGCTGTTGGGTAATGTATCGACCGCCGGCTAACAACTTACCAGATCGGATTCTGCGGGAGCGGGACAAAGAAAAAGTCGCCTCACGAACATGAGAGAGCGCGGCTGGTTCCTTGTATATAAGGTCCTGAGTCATGATTAGCGCTTTGTCAGCGATCCGCTCAAACGTGAGATAATCACCACACTCCCGGTAGCAAACGGTAATGTACCCGCCTTGCATAATCACGGTAGCCTTCTAATTCATCCTGCAACGTCTTGTCTTCCAAACTAGTGCGGATTATCAAGACAATCGTGATAAACATTACTGGCAGGAATGCCCATCTTGAATCCAGGAATAGAGGCGTAGCCAGATAAGTCAGCAGCGCCCCTACGTAACCGGGATGCCGCATCCAGCGGTAGGGACCACTCGTTACAACTTGGTGGCCGCGATCGGTCTGGATGCGTACCATACCTGAGAAGAAACGGTTTTCAATCAAGGCATATGATCCCAAGGCATATCCAGTCAGGATGATGACCAGCGCTAGAATTTTTACAGGCAGGCTGAACGGGGGTGACCAGTCAAACAGCGCATCCAGTCCGACAACCAACGGTATCAAACCGCCGCCAAGCCCAACCAAAGGGGACAAAAGTTTATCCCAGGATTTGGCATCATCATGCTGTAAGAAGCGGGCGCGTTCAGCGAGCAAATCCGGATGACGACGTGCAGCTAGCGCTCGGCTAATCGCGAAGCCCAAGATGCCAATGATGGCATATACCCAGGCTTCCCACCAGTCCCACTGCCGGGAGATCAGCAGCGGTAGGAATGGTATGACAACAATAAAAAACAACATTTGGAGGACAGCACGCGAGGATATTGTCTTAGGTTGATTATCCATTTTTGATCTCAGCCGCCCAATGAATGCGTGTATGGAAGGCGTTTTTACCCCGAAACACTATTGACAAGACAGCGCGGATGAAAAATCGTGCCGCATTGCCCATAGCGTAGTCATTCCGCTCCACGCGGGGTAAGTGCAATACTGTTTTCAAGATCGCAGTTTTATCATACACTATTCTGCTGCCGATTGTAACCTTTCGCTTCGTTGTGCATATAATAACTAGAGAAGCCCGATGCTCAACTTTCAAGATTTGTACGATTCCTATGCTACTGATGTTTACCGCTTCTCCTTTTGGCTTTCTGGTGATGGCTACGAGGCTGAGGATATTACATCGGAAACATTCATTCGTGCTTGGGCAAGCAATAATCCTATTCGCACTGAGACCCTCAAGGCATATCTTTTCACAATTTCCCGTCATATTTATCTAGAACGGATAAGAAAGAGAAAGCGTGAGGTCACTCTTGAAGATACTCATTCTGACCCTAATCCTGGTCCGGACAAACTAGCTGAATATCGATTGGAGATACAGAGAATTCAAAATGTTCTTCAGACTTTACCAGAAATTGATCGAGCGGCTTTCATTTTACGTGTACAGCACGAACTGCCCTACGATGAAATTGCCCGTATTCTGACATTGTCCTTATCAACTGCAAAAGTAAAGGTACATCGCATCCGCAGGAAATTGCTCTACAAGGAGGATTCTTGATTATGGAAATTACACGCAATGTAATTCTCGATTTGTTGCCTCTATTCTTAGCCGATGAGGTGAGCGCAGACACGCGCGCTCTTGTGAAGGAATATCTAGAGACTGACCCGGAACTTGCTGACATTGCCAATCAAACAGAAACGATGGAATTACCGAAAGATATTCCCATTCCACTTACCAAGGAGGATAAAATGGAAGCCTACAGGGAAGCCAAACGATTCATATTTCTCCGCACTGCAATATTGGCAAT
>CBFDCK010000195.1:0-4765 GCA_965603285.1 uncultured bacterium | reverse complement strand
TTGAGTTGTGGATGGTGTTGGATCGCGGAGCATGCATGTGGCACTCGAACCAATTATTAGTAGTAACCACCTAAGAAGATTCGAACTGTTTTTTGAGATAAGATTCAGATATCCAGCCCCAAACCATCCAATTTTTCTCGATGTTCAAATCGGATTGATGACAAAAACCGTTCCAAACCATCAACGGAACGGCTTTTTAGAACGAATGCCCCTAAGGAGATTCGAACCAGGGAGCTGTTGCTTCGAAATGAAAAAACCCAGATAATTAGAAACCGGACTCGAACCGCCTTTAAGTGGATTTTAGAGCTGCAGTATTAATCTCAATCCCCAAATCATCCAATTTTCCCCTATTTTCGAAGCGTAAATCGGACATAAATTGCTCGACATCTTCTTCGAGCAGATGGTTTGAAAAAAATGACCCGTGAAGGACTCGAACCTTTCCTAATTGGTTAAAAGTCATCTTAGTGAACTCAATAACTATCAAAAGTGTATTTCAGTGTGTTGCCCCCGTCTGTATTTCTGAGTGGAGTGAAGAATCTTTTACTTAGAGTCAGAGTCCGTCTTCTTCTCGTTCTTTTCCCCACTTGACTTTTCCCCCTTAGTCTTTTCTCCACTAGTTTTTTCTGTCTTTGGTTTTGATTCGTCTTCACTTGATTTGTGAGAGCCTGGAGTACGACCGGAACTTGAGGGGGAGCTGTGGTCAGTGGAATAAAGTCCGACCCTTTGTAAACGATACCCACAGGCCGAAATACCTTTCTCAGAGTCTTCTTTGAGCACTTAGGGCAGCGCGTTAGTGGTGTGTCGCTGAATTTCTGCTGGCGCTGGCTGCTCCGAATCAGGAGTCGGACTATCTTAGAATATGGTACAAATATTCGAGGTGGGTCAATAGCCAGCCCACCCTATGAATGATTGTAATTTTCCCAGCCCATGTAATTGGTAAAGGCTTCATCGAGGGCGCCTGCAACATTTCCCATCGTCATGGCAACATGATGCTCGAACCTATTCCTACAAATGTACGCAAGCAATTTTTGCAGATTGGGAGTGTATACCACAGCGCGCTGACCGAAGGTGTCCAGCGGATCGTTGGTGAGCTCGCCTTCGCCTGTATACGCACGGATGATTCCGCTGGTATCGTCAGTGCTGACGCGTGCATAGGTCATGGGTCCAGCGGCAGCCCGCCCAGCCATGGCTCCATATGTATTTTCTTCACCGAGGGTGGTTCCCAAAATCGGCGCAGTCTTGATCTCAATATCGGGGATAAATGACTTCGCCCAGTTGCCGCAGTGGAATAAAACACAACGGTCTGGATCATCAGCATAATTATTGTTCCAATCCACCAGCGCGCCGGGGAAGTTGGATGCAAGTTGCAGCGCATACATCGAAACCACGCCAGTAATGTCCGTTTCACAGGCAGAAGGCATTAGCTGATTGCTCATCATACTCATCAAAGTACAGGCATTGATACCGTAATTCTTCTGGATGGAAGTCCAGCATTGAAGGGCGGTTGCCTGTAAATCGTTGGCTTGCATCCAATCTGAAATAACAACGCCAAGTTTTGCCATGCGCACGATGGCAGGCGAGGGAACGGTGTCATGTTTGGCATAGGCATGAATTTCTTCCAGTTTGGCTTTCACACTTGGCGCATCATCGCTCAGTCGTACGGAGTCGCCGAGGATTTCGGACAAGTCCACCGTCGTTACGGTGATGCCGGAGGCTTGCAAAATCTTTTCGCTGTAGCGGACGGTGTTGAACGCGCCGGGGCGTGCACCGATGGCTCCCAATCGGGCGGAACGCAATCCCTTGACCGTATGACAAACGCTTACAAACTTCCGCAAATCCTTTTTGAACGCCTCCGAAGTTGGAACGCTGGTGTGCAGACTGGTAAGGGAAAATTGATAACCATACTGGCTCAGGTTATTGCAGACCGAAACCTTGCCACAGAAGGCATCGCGGCGGCGCTCAACGTTGAAAGCCTCCAGGTTGTCGGGATAGGCTTGCACCAAAATCGGGACATTCAGCCCTGAAAGTTTGATGGTGTCCGCCACGCCCTTTTCATCGCCAAAATTGGGCAAAACGACGAGGATGCCCTCAATGCGGTCACGATTGGCTTTGAACAGGTCGGCACAGGCTTTAGCATGGGCATAGGTTTCCACCGATCCGAGTTTGGTTTCGTTCTCGCCAAGCATCACGGTCTCAATGTTCATTTCCTTGAACAGGGCAAGGATATCCTGCCGCGCCTCGCTTACGAGATGGTCGGGGAAAAAGTCTCGGTTGCCAAAAATGACTCCCAAACTTGTGTTCATGGTTTTCTCTCCTTAACTTGTTGAAGTAATCTCAATATTGTATTGCTATAATTTGAATCCCCAGGCTCCAGCCACAAGGATGACATTGGCAAAGGGTGTAAATTCAGCTGTGCGGATGATGGCTTTGCTCGAACCGGTCAGTTTTTTAAATTCTAGATGCAGCAGAGTTTCAATCTGCACTTCACCAAGTAATTTCTGAATCCCGGCATAGATGTGCGGGCTTTTGGCTAAAATATCTTCTGAAACGTAGGCCCTTTCCACAAACATTTCGGTCAGCACCACTTCGAGGGTTTCCAAAAAGCAGGGTACGCCTGGTTTCAGTGCCAGGTCAATGCGTTGAGTCGTAGCAGGAATTGGAAGCCCGGCATCAGCAACGGTCAGCATGTCAGAATGTTCGAGATGGGCGATCACGGTGGATATCGGCGCATTGATGATACCAATTTTTTTCATTGCTTTTTGATCCTTTCGCGTATAAACTGCTCGACTTCATCGCGGCGGGGTAGTGATGGCTGCGCCCCGGCGCGGGTGACAGAAATAGCTGCCGCAACGCTGGCGAATTCTGCAGCGCCTGGTAAGGATTTTCCTTCACAAAGACCCACCGCCAAAGCGCCGACAAAACAATCCCCCGCGGCAGTGGTATCCACAGCCTGCACCGGGCAGGCTGAAATATTCAATTCCATTTTTCCATCAAAAAGAACTGCACCCTGACCGCCCATCGTCACTAGAAGATTCTTCGCACCAAGGGAAAGCAGTTTTTCGGCAGCGCTTTGGGCATCGGCAGCAGATTGCAGCGGCGGAAACCCCGTCATCAGGGCAATTTCATACTCGTTGGGCAACAACACATCCACGAGTTCGAGCAGGTCTTGATTCAACACTTGAGCGGGTGCTGGGTTCAGGAGGACTTTCGCTCCGCGCAGGGAGGCGGTTTTTGCGGCAGTGTAAATTGTTTCAAGCGGGGTCTCGAGCTGCATCACCAGCGCATCAATTTTTCCAACGGCTTGCATGGCTTTTTCGACATCGGCAACGGTCAGTTGAAAATTGGCGCCGGAAGCCACCGCAATGCTGTTCTGCCCCTTGGCGTCCACCTGAATAAGCGCCACACCGGTTGCGGATTCAGGATGAACCAGAACATACGTGGTGTCAATCCCTTCCGCGATCAGCGTGTTCCGCATATCCTGACCAAAGGCGTCGCCACCGACACAGCCGATCATCGTAACATGCGCGCCAAGACGCGCTGCAGCAACTGCCTGGTTTGCGCCTTTTCCACCAGGGTAAGTCCTGAAAACGCCGCCCAAGAGGGTTTCGCCTGGCCGCGGAATTTGCGGTATCCGCACCACCAGGTCTATATTGAGACTACCAACAACGACAACGTGCATGTTTTGTCACTTTCTTGCCCAAACATCTGGAAGACGTTAATTACATAGACACCTGCATGGCATGGTACTGGCTGTAAAACTGGTTCCATGTGGCAGGTGTCCCCTATGGAGGTGGCCGGACGGTTATTAAAACCGCCCGCCACCTCTCCTGCTATTACACCTTTACAGTAACAACCTCAATAGTTAAGATGTATCACTAACTATGGACAACTGGTTTTGCCGTTGGGGGCATACTGGGTGTACTGGCAAGCATTTTCCTGGGTGAGCAGCACCATATCGATGGACTGCTTTTCTGGTTTGCCGGTGCTGCCGGTCTTGAGATATTCATCTGCCTGGATGGCAGCCTGGATGGACATTTCGGCTACGGGCTGCAGCGCTCCCGCATCGATCTTGCCAGCCATGATGGAGTCGTTGACATCGTCAGAGCCGTCAAAGCCAACCACGATGACATCGCTCATGCCGGCAGCATCCAATGCTGCTTGGGCGCCCAGCGCCATTGTGTCGTTACCGCAGATCACACCCTTAACATCCGGGTTTGCCTGAAGCAGACTTTCCATTACATCAAAGGCTTCGGTCTGGCTCCAGTTAGCCGTCTGCTGACCAACCATTTCCATGCCAGACACAGCGTCAAGCACATCATGATAACCCTGCGAGCGGACATGCGCATTGGTGTCAGTGTCGCGTCCGGTCAATTCGATGTACGTGCCTTCTTCGCCCATCAAACGGGCAAATTCTTCGGCCAGGATGGTCGCGCCCTGGTAGTTGTTGGAGACGATCTGGGAAACTGCGACGCCTTCTTCGCTGATCTCGCGATCTATGAGGAAGGAAGGAATACCGGCATCTTTGGCTTTTTGTACAGCCGCAATACTGGCGTCAGCGCCTGCGTTGTCAAGGATGATAGCCACTGCACCTTTAGCAATACAGCTCTCGATCAGTTCCAGTTCCTTATTGGCATCATCATCATGGACGAGCCGCAGCGTCTCGTAACCGAGTTCTTCGGCTTTATCGCCTGCAATTTGCTGCTCCGAGCCAAAGAATGGATTCTCCACCCCGGGCACGATCACGCAGATCAGACCGCCTTCTTCC